>DASQDS010000001.1:0-7592 GCA_035634075.1 Pilimelia sp.
CGGCGTACTGGAGTTCCGGCCCGGCCGGCCGGACCGGCTCGGCCGGCCCGGCCGTGGTCGCCGCCGCGTACGCCGCGGTCAGCTCGTCCACCAGGATCCGCACCGACCAGCCGTCCGTGATGATGTGGTGCTGGCACAGCAGCAGTACGTGTTCGTCGGCGGCGAGCCGGATCAGCAGCGCCCGGCTCAACGGGCCCCGGCGCAGGTCAAAGGGGCGGGCCAGCTCGTCGGCCAGCAGCCGCTCCACCCCGGCCGCGCTGTCCGGGGCCGGGGCCGGCTCGACCAGGCGCAGCGGCAGCTCGCCCTCCTCGGCGACGACCATCGCGCCGCGGCCGTCCACGGTGGTGAATGTCGTCCGCAGCGACTCGTGGCGCCCGACGAGCGCGGCGAGCGCCGCCCGGAGGGCGCCGAGGTCCAGCGGGCCGGCCAGGCGCAGGCCGACCCCGGTGTTGTTCTCGGCCGCGCCGCCGGCCAGCTCGTCGAGGATCCACAGCCGGTGCTGGTAGGACGACAGCGGCAGGGGCCGCCCCCGCGGCACCCGCGGGATCGTCTCGGCGGTGCCGGCCTCGCCGTCGGCGCCCCCGGCGCCGGCGGGGTCGGCGGCGCGTCGTCCGCCGTCGCTGGTGAGGAGGCCGGCGAACCGCGCCACCGTCGGGGCGTCGAAGACGGCCCGGGTGGGCAGCCGGACGCCCAGCGCCGCCCGGAGCCGCGACAGCGCGCGGACGGCGAGGATCGAATCCCCGCCGAGGGCGAAGAAGTCGTCGTGCCGGCCCACCGGCGGCACGCCGAGGACGTCCGCCCAGATCCCCGCCACCACCGTTTCCGTGCCGGCGTGCGGGGCGACATGGTCGCCGGCGCCCGCGCCGGCCGCGGGGGCGGGCAGCGCCCGGCGGTCCAGCTTGCCGTTCGCGCTGACCGGCAACTCAGCCATCGGGACGAACGCGGCGGGCACCATGTGGTCGGGCAGGACGGCGGCCGCGTGGGCGCGCAGCGCCGCCACATCGAGGTGGGCGGGGCCGTTGTCGGCGGGCTCGCCGCCGCCCGGCGTGGCCGGCACGACGTACGCCACGAGCCGGCGCACGCCCGGGCGGTCCTCCCGCGCGACGACCGCCACCCGGCCCACCGCCGGGTGGCCGGCCAGGACGCTGGCTACCTCCCCCGGTTCGATGCGGAAGCCGCGGATCTTGACCTGCTCGTCGACCCGGCCGACGAATGCCAACTCCCCGTCCGGCGTCCAGCGGACCACGTCGCCGGTGCGGTACATCCGCGCGCCGGCACCGGCGAACGGGTTCGCCACGAACCGCTGCGCCGTCAGGCCCGCCCGGTGCAGGTAGCCGCGGGCCAGCCCGACGCCGGCGACGTACAGCTCGCCCGGGACGCCCACCGGCACCGGGCGCAGCGCGGCGTCGAGGACGTACGCCGTCGTGTTGGGCAGCGGGCGGCCGATCGGTGGCACGCCGGCAGACGGCAGGGCGGCTGTCCAGGTGGACACCACCGTGGCCTCCGTCGGGCCGTAGGCGTTCACCATCTGCCGGCCCGGCGCCCACCGTGCCACCAGGTCCTCGCCGCACGCGTCGCCGCCCACCACCAGCGTGGTGAAGTCCGGCAGCGCGGCGGTGTCCGGCAGCGTTGCCAACGCCGCGGGCGGGATGAGCGCGTGGCTGACCCGGTGCTCAGCGAGGACCTCGGCCAGGTGCTCGCCCAGCAGCGGGCCGGGCGGGGGCACCACCAGCGCCGCGCCGGCCGGCAGGGCCAGACACAGCTCCAGGATGGACGCGTCGAAGCTCGGCGACGAGAACTGCAGCACCCGGTCCCCCGGCGCCACCACGAGCTGCCGTGCCAGGGCCGCGGCGAAGCTCGCCAGCCCGGCGTGGGTGACCACCACCCCCTTCGGCCGCCCGGTCGAGCCGGAGGTGAAGATGACGTACGCGGGGTGCGCCGGCACCAGCGGCGCCCGGCGGTCCGCGTCGGTGACGGGCAGGTCGGCAAGGCCGGCCAGCGCCGCCCGGGTGTCCGCATCGTCCAGCCGCAGCACGTCGCCACCCGCCGCCCGCGGCGGCACGGCGCCACTTGTGACCGTGAGGACCGGCCGGGCGTCGTCGAGCATGAGGGCGATCCGCCGCGCCGGGTACGCCGGGTCCACCGGCAGGAAGGCCGCGCCCGCCTTGGCCACCGCCAGCTGCGCGACCACGATGTCCACCGACCGGGGCAGCGCCAGCGCGACGGTGGTTTCCGGCCCGGCGCCCCGCCCGATCAGCAGCCGGGCCAGGCGGTTCGCCCGGCGGTCCAGCTCCGCGTAGCTGACGGTCGTCGGGCCGGCGAGCAGCGCCGGCAGGTCGGGCCCGCGGGCGACCCGCCGCTCGACGAGTTCCGCCCACGGCACCGGGTCAACCGGCCGGGCGGTGTCGTTGAACCCGGCCGTGACGAGGTGGCGCTCCTCGTCGGTGAGGATGTCCACTCCGGCCAGCGGCGCCGCCGGATCGGCGGCGACGGCCGCCAGCAGGCGGCCGAGGTGCCCGGCGATCCGCCGGACGGTCTCGGCGGCCACCCGGTCGGGGCGGTAGCCGAGCACGATGGCGAGTGACCCCGCCGTGGCCGCGCCGGGATCACCGGGCACGCCAGGGTCGCCGGCAGAACCACGACCGCCAGCCGGGCCAGGATCGCCAGCCGGGCCAGGGTCGCCAGCCGGGCCAGGGACGGGCGTCGCGGCGGGCCGGATGGCCAGCCAGGTCTCGGGGGTAACCAGGTTGTCCCCGTCGCCCACCGCGACGCGCGCCAGCTCCGGCGGCAGGCCCAGGGCCGCCAGCAGCCGCTCGACCGGTGCCGCGTGCGGTGCCGCCGCATCGAGCGCCGCCCGCACCGTGCCCAGCAGGCCCGCGAACGTGCCGTCGGCCTGGTCCGCCGGGCGCAGCAGCACCGGCCCGGCCGACCAGCCGGCACCCGGAACGGTGCTGAGGAGCACGGCCCCGGAGTTGCCGGTGTACCGGGTGAGGAGCACGTGCACCGCCGTGGCGCAGAGGAGCAGCGGCGCGTCGGGGTCGCCGCCGGCCAGCCGGCGCAGCACCGTCGCCATGCCGGCCGGCACGTCGCACCGCAGGCCGGCCCAGCCACCCACCACGGGCTCCGCGGCGCGCTCCGGGAGAGCAGCGGCCGGCGGCCGCGGGGTCGCGGCGGAGGGCTGCTGCGGCCGCGGGCGGTGGCCGGGAAGCTCCGGCGGCACCGCGCCGATCAAGCGCTCCGCCCAGTAGCGGGGAGCCACTGGTAACCGGTGCCCGGACGGCGGAGGGGCGGGCTGGCGAATCGGCACCGATGCCGTGTCATGCGTTGACAAATCGCAGGCCTTTCGGGCGCGGAAGCGACGGGCGGTGAACACCATGAACAGCACACCGGGCCGAGGCGCAGGTGCGGAGTGACGTTTAGATCCTGGCGGTAATGCGGCGGCCGCCGACCCGGCCCCCGATCTGGATACGGTCCACCACACCCGAGCGGAGATCTCGCACAAAGCGTCCGCCGAGTGACCACTTGCCGGTGAGCTGATCCAGGAGATAGAACGTCAAATCGCCACAAACAATCATCTCGTCGGGCGCGTCGCCGTCCACGCTCAACCGGAGTTGGTCGCCATCGGCGACCGTGACGAGGTATTCCACATCACCATTGGCGAAACTGCCGGCGCACTCCGGCGCCGGGCGTACGGGCAGCGCCGCCGGCGGCTCCGGCCGGCCGGGCAGCGGTACGCCCAGCCGCCGGAGACAGTCCTGGACGTCCTGCCACAGGCCCTGGCCGGTGTTGGCGTTGGTGGTGAGCGCGACCACCCACCCGCCGGCCGGATCGATCCGCAGGTAGCAGGCGGTCCCGTCGGCGTTGCCGTCGTGACCGAACCAGTCGTCTGGCGCACCGCGGAACATGGCGAGGCCGAGGCCCCACCCGTCGGCGAGCCCGAACGGCACCGCCGCCGGCTCGACCGCCCGCAGCAGCGCCGCATGGTCCGGCGGCAGTACGCCCGGCAGCCCGCCGTCGATGTGCAGCCGGCCCAGCGCGACCAGGTCGCGGGCGCTGAGCGCGAGCGCCCCCGCCGCCGCCTCCGCCGCGGTGAGGGACTGGTGGACGGGCCGGGTGCGCCCGGCGACCGCGTGCACGGAGTGGCCGGTCGCCACCGGCCGCCCGGACGCCGGCGCACCGGGCACGCCGATGAGGTCCGCAGTGATGCCGAGCGGCCCGAGCACGATGGCGGCGACCGCATCCGCCCAGCTCATGCCGGTGACAGACGCAATCACCTGACCGGCCAGAACGTAGCCGACGTTGGAGTACGAGAAGCCGGTGCCGGGTGGCAGCACGAGGGCGTCCGACCCGCACGTCTCCGCGATGTAGCGCTGCGGCGTCATGCCGGCGACCTGCTCGGGGCCGGGCCCGCACCACAACCCGCTGGTGTGGCTGAGCAGCTGACGCACCGTGGGGTCGGCGTCCAGTCCGCGCAGCCCGGGCACGTGCAGACCAACCGGCTCGTCGAGTTCCAGGTCGCCGTCGGCGACCAGTGCCAGTACCGCCGTGGCCGTGACCGCCTTGGTGACGGACCCGACCGGGAAGGCGGTGTCCGCGGAGACGCGTCGACCCGTGCCGTGCTCCAGCTCGCCGAACTCCGCCGCGACGGTGCCGCCGCGGTGGACGACCAGTTGCGCCCCGGGGACGCCGTGCCGTCGCGCGCAGGCAGCCAGCGTCCCGGTCAACTGACGAACGTCGGGCAGCCGGCACATCTTGATCGTCATGACGTCACCGCTCGCTGCGACGTGCGGCCTTCGGTCACCTGCGCGGTATGGATGGGTGGCCGGAATGGTGGCACGGTGATACCCCTCTCTGAGCGAATGGAGGACGGCGCCCAGGACAACTGGACCGGGATAGGTGGCGGGTCCGGGGAAGAAACCCGCCGGAAGACCGATGGTTACGGGATCGACTGAGGC
Organism: Pilimelia sp.; assembly: GCA_035634075.1. Taxonomy (GTDB): domain Bacteria; phylum Actinomycetota; class Actinomycetes; order Mycobacteriales; family Micromonosporaceae; genus DASQDS01. Next base: position 4,956 of record DASQDS010000001.1, read on the forward strand.
TGAAATGCGACATCTCCGCGTCGCCGCCACCTGTACCCGCTAGCGCGACACTGAAACCGGGAAAAAGCGATTCATGTTCCCTCTATCAGTGAAGCTCAATTGCGCGCCGCATTGGAAACGGTTAAGTAAAGAATGCGACTCCGGCGCATCGCACAGCCTGTCCGTCGCGCTTTCGCGTCGGCAACGAGTATGCGCGGCGGCATTGCCACCGCGTGTGGCGTCGTCGTTGCCTTGACGAGGGACAAGCAGACGGGCGGCGGAACCCGACCTGCTCGCCCGCTGGTACCCCACGGCCCGGCCGGGGCCCCGTAGTCCTACGGATTCGCCGGCGTGCCGGTCGACCCGATGCTGGGCCGGTCAGCCCGATCGTGTCCCCAGTTAGGGAGAACCCGTATGGACGCGTCGACCATCCACCGCCGCCGCTGGGCAACGCTTGGCGTGTTGTGCCTCAGCCTGATGATCATTGGCCTCGACAACACGATCCTCAACGTGGCGCTTCCCACCCTCTCGCGGGACCTGAACGCGACCGACAGTCAACTGCAGTGGATCGTGGACAGCTACACGCTCGTCTTCGCCGGCCTGCTGCTCACCGCGGGCAGCCTCGGCGACCGGTTCGGGCGGCGGCGGGCGCTGTTCCTCGGCCTGGCCGTCTTCGCCGGCGCCTCCGTCGCCGCGGCGTGGGTCGACAGCCCCGGCGCCCTGATCACCGCCCGCGCCGCCATGGGCGTCGGTGGTGCGGTCATCATGCCGGCCACCCTGTCCATCCTCACCAACGTGTTCACCGACGCCCGGGAGCGCGCCAAGGCCATCGGCATCTGGGCCGCCGTCTCCGGTCTCGGCATCGTCCTCGGCCCGACGGCGGGCGGCTGGCTCCTCGAGCACTTCTGGTGGGGCTCCGTGTTCCTCGTCAACGTGCCCGTCGCGGTCGTCACCCTGCTCATCGGCTTCTGGCTGGTGCCGGACTCCCGGGACCCGGCCGCCCCCCGCATCGACGTGGTGGGCTCGCTGCTGTCGATCGTGGGCCTGAGCACGGTGGTGTGGGGCATCATCGAGGGCCACTCCCGGGGCTGGACCTCGGCGCCGATCCTGGCCTCGTTCGCCCTCGCGGGCGTGGCGCTGGCCGGGTTCGTCTACTGGCAGCACCGGTCCGACCACCCCATGCTGGACCTGCGCTTCTTCCGCGACCGGCGGTTCTCGGCCGCGTGCGTGGCGATCACCCTGGTGTTCTTCGCCCTGTTCGGGACGATCTTCTTCCTCACCCAGCACCTGCAGTTCGTCCTGGGCTACTCCCCGCTGGCGGCCGGCCAGCGCCTGCTGCCGATCGCCACGATGGTCATCGGCGCCCCGATCGCCATGCGGGTGATGCTGAGGGTGGGCGCGCGGGTGGTCGTCCCGCTGGGGCTCACCATCGTGACGGGTGGCCTGCTGCTGCTGTCGACCACCACCATCGACGACGGGTACGGGCACGTCGGGATCGTCCTGTCGCTGATCGGCTTCGGGATGGGCGCGACCATGGCCCCCGCCACCGAGGCGGTGATGGCCTCGCTGCCCGCGGCGAAGGCCGGCGTCGGCTCGGCGATGAACGACGCCGTCCGCCAGGTGGGTGGCACGCTGGGGGTGGCCGTGCTGGGCAGCATCCTGTCCTCCTCGTACGCCGCGCAGCTCGGCGCGGGCCAGGTGCCGGCGCGGGCCACCGACGGCCTGGGCGCGGCGTTGGCGGTCGCCGACACGCTGCCGCCGGCCGCGGCGCGGGACCTCGTCGAGGCAGCGCGGCTGGCCTTTGTGGAGGCCATGGGCACGACCGTGCTGGTGGCCGCGGCGGTGGCCGGCGCCGGCGCGGTGGTGGCGTTCCTCTGGCTGCCCGGGCACCGCCCGGCGCCGGACGGCCTCGACGCCGAGCTGCGGGAGCTGGCCGACGCCGAGGCGTTGGCGCCGGCGGGCTGACGACACCGCGGCGCCCAGGCAGGGCGGGACGAGCTGGCGCTCGGCCCGCCCTGTCGCGTGCCGGCCCCGTGTACCTACCGGTGTTTTCTCGGATCCCCACCGGCCGGCGAGTCGCCAGGCTGGCGCCATGCCAGTCAGCGAGCTTCTCTCCAGTGTCCCCGTCGGCGCCTGCGCGTACCTCGTCGTCTACGCCGTCGCCGCGCTGGACGTCTACCTGCCGGTGCTGCCCAGCGAGGGGACCGTCGCGGCCGCCGGCGTCCTGGCCGCCGCGGGGCGCCTGAACCTTGCCCTCGTGGTCGCCGCCGCCATGGCAGGCGCCATGACCGGCGACTTCACCTGCTACCGGCTCGGCCGGCGGCGACCCCGCGGCGCCGCGGCGGTGGTCCGGCGCGCGTCCACCCAGCGGGTCCGCATCCGCGTCATGGCGGCGATGACCCACCACGCTGGACCGGTCCTCGTGGTGGCCCGGTTCCTGCCCGGCGGGCGGACCGCCGCCACCTTCGCCGCCGGCCGCGCGGGTTTGCCGCAGGGCCGCTACCTCGCGTGGATCGGGGTCGCGGCGGCGCTGTGGGCCACCCTGGGCGCCGGCGCCGGCTACCTGGGCGGCCAGCTGCCCATCTCCCGGCTGATCGGCGGCGCCGCGCTGATCCTGCTGGCCGTGGGCGGGACGGCCGTGGGCGTGCAGGTGCACCG
>DASQDS010000002.1:0-4632 GCA_035634075.1 Pilimelia sp.
CGGGCGGCGGTGATGTCCGCGACGGCGGAGAACAGGCCACTCATAAGATCAACGGTAACTACGCGGGCATGAGCGGGCGTCCTCCGGATGGCCCATTGGCCGGTGCGGGAGGGGAGCAATCCGGTCCCGTACCGGTGCGTGGACCGGCGGGGTTGTGGGTACCTCTACGGCTGCCCGGCGACGCCGGGCGCCCGGCCGCGCGCCTCGACCGCGGTGTCCGGGCGGGTTGCAGGGCAGCAGCGCGGCGGCAGGGCCGCGGGGTGAGGGGGCCAGGGTGGCAGGGCGCGATGACGGACCGGACGGCGCGCACCGTCGGCCGCCCGGCGTCGGCGACGGGACCGTCGCGGCGCTGGGCAAGATCAGCGAAGCGCTGGAGACGATCGAGCAGGCGCGCGGGCACCTGTACGCGCTGCATCAGCTCACCGGCCGGGCCGACGGGATGCTCGACGACGCGGTCAGCCTGCTGCGGGACGCCGGGCACGACGAGGTCGCCGACCGCGTCCAGCGCGACCTGATCGGCCGGAACGTGATCGCCGGGCGGTGGACCTTCCAGCTCGTCGAGGAGTACGACGACGGCTACTACGCCGCGTTCAAGGAGATCGAGGCGGACGCCCGGCACGCACTGGCCGGTGGGCGTCGGCACCTCTACGAGGCGGAGATGAAGGAGAGCCGGCGGACCGCAGGCCGGCCCGGCCACGAGGCGCTGCCGGCCGAGCCCGTCCGGGCGTAGGTCCTACTCGCTGCGGCGCACGGGCGCCGGTCGGCGCCGCCGGTCGGCGTCGTCCGCGATGATCACCGTCGCGACCATGGCGGCGACGCAGAGGCTGAACAGCCACGACGCGTCGTCGACGAGCCGCGCGGACAACGGCGCGTAGAGCGCCGTGAGGATGAAACCGAACCATGCCCAACCCCGTTGGCGGGCGCCCAGGAAACCCGTACCAGAACGCATTCCGAAAGTCTGCCGCCACGGAGGATGCTAGCCGTCATCCGAACGGTTGCGAGTCGGTAGCCGTCCAGCACAATTCGCCCAGTCGGGTCACGGCTCCCGGGCGGCGTCGTCGACAGTGTCGTACGCGGGGATCAGTCGGTCGAGGTTCGTGATTTGCAGTGCCCGCCGGACGGGCGTCGTGACCGCCGCCAGCCGCAGCCATCCGCCGGCCTCTGTGGCGCGACGCCGGACCCGGACGAAGACGCCCAGGCCGGTGGAGTCGCAGAACGTCACGCCGCTGAGCTCCAGCACGATGCGGACGCGGCCGCGTCCGATCTCCTCCGCGAGCGCGTCCAGCAGTGCGCGGTGGCTGCCGTAGTCGATTTCACCGCTCGCGCTGAGCTCCGCGTAATCGCCGCTGCAGGAGCGGACGGTGACGCTCAGCGCGGCATCGGTGGTCGGCGGGCTGGGCAGGTGGCGTCCGAGCGTCATGGCTGGGTCCGTTCCGCCGCCGAACTGGACCAGTCCAGCAGCAGCAGAGTGGCGTCGTCGATGGGTGGGCCTTGCTGGTGCGCCAACACACTGTGCGCCAATCGGCGCAGGGTCTCCGGTGCGGGCAGGGCGGCGGCGGCGTGCTCCTCGGTGAGGTGGACCAGCCGGTCGACGCCGAAGGGGCGGCCGTCGGCGCCCCGCGCCTCGACCACGCCGTCCGTGTGGAACAGCAGCCGGTCCATCGGCTGCAGCACCGTCGCACCGATGTGGGGAGTCGCGTCGCGCAAGCCGAACGGCAACCGGCGGCCGCCAGCCAACTGGTCCACCACCCGGCCACTGCGCAGGAGCACGGGTTCGGGATGCCCGGCGTTGACGTACCGCAGGAGGCCCGTGTCCAGGTCGAGCCGGGCGACGACGCCGGTGACGAACCGGGCCTCCCCGAACTCCCCGCTGAGGGCCTCGTCGGCGGCGGCCACCATCGCGGGCAGGTCCTGCCCGGCGCGGCGCGCGGCGCGCAGCGCGGAAAGGGCGACCGCCGCCGCCAGGCCGGCGCTCAGCCCGCGGCCCATCGCGTCCAGAATCGCCAGGTAGGCGTTGGACCCGTCCACGGCGTAGTCGAACGCGTCGCCGCCGACCTCGTACGCCGGCTCGAGGACGGCGCTGACGACCAGGCGTTCGCAGCTGAACGTCAGCGGCGGCAGCAGCGGCAGGAGCAGCTCTGCGGCGGTCGACATGGGCCGGGAGCGCCGCACGATGTGCAGAGCGTCGCCGTACGGCAACTTGGTGGCGACGAGGTGCCCGGCGAGCCCGATCAGCGTCTCGCACCGGCGGATCAGCGGGGCGTCGACCGGCAGGTTCGGGCTGACGCGCACGTCGGCGACGCCCAACCGCTCAGCCCCGTCGATCAGGGGCACCCACAGCCGCTGCAGCTCGTTCCCGCCGCCGGCCTGCACGGTCTTCACCAGGGTGAACGCCTCACCGGCGGCTCCGTCGTCGACCGGCAGGGGGTCCGGGGTCGGCTTGGCGTGTTCCGGCAGCGCGCGCAGGCTGAGCTGCTCGTGGTCCACCAGGTAGATCGTCACCTCGAGGCCCATCCGGGCTGCCGCGGCGCTCACGTGACCGGCGACCTCGTCCGGCTGGCACATGCGCGTGCGGTGGAGCAGATCCACGAGCGCTTCGTGCCAGAGGAGATCGGCGCCGTCGTCCATCACGCTCCCCTGCTGTGCCGTCGGTGTGCCCCCGTCCGGCCTGATGTGCCCAGCGGTGCTGGCGGCAAACCCCTCCGGAGCAGCCCGGATCAGGATCGGCGCGCCGCCGGAACGGGTATGACGCACATCGGCGCCTCGCGCCGGTGACCGGGGAGGTACGGATGGTGGGAAGTGGGCCCGCGACGGGCGGCGGCCGGCGGTGGCTGTGCGCGGCGGCGGCGGTGGGTGTATTGGCCGGCACCAGCGGCTGTGGCGTCTGGGGCCTGCGGCCCGGTCGGCCCACCGAGGGTGTGGGCGGGCCGGCGTACGCGGTCGCCGCTCCGCGCGCCGACCGCGAGGCGGCGGTGTTCGATGTGGTCGACGGCGTGGACCGGGTCGCCGTCCGGGTGGCCGACATCGGCGCCGACCTCTACCGGGTGGCCACCCCGGAGGGTGGCCCGCGGGCGCCCCGGGTGGCCGCGGCGGGGGACCGGTTCACGCTGACGCTGGCGGACACGCGGCGGGCCGGGGAATCGAGGCTGGATGTGCGGCTCAGCCACCGGGTGCGGTGGACGGTGCGGCTGGCCGGCGGCGCGAAGGACCAGGTGGTGGACCTGGGTGCCGGCACCGTGCGCGGGGTGGAGATCCTGGGCGGAACCTCCCGGACCGAGGTCGTCCTGCCGAAGCCGGCGGGAGCGGTCCCGGTGCGGCTCGGCGCCGGCGCCGGCGAGTTCCTGGTGCGGGCGCCCGCCGGCGTGCCGGTGCGCGTCCGGCTGGGCGCCGGGGCCGGCAGCGCCACCATCGACGCGCAACGGCACGGGGGGCAGAGCGCCGGGGCCACGTTCGCGCCGGCCGGGTGGGCGACGGCCACGGACCGGTACGACGTGGACGTCGCCGGCGGGGTCGGCTCGTTCACGCTCGACCGGACCTGACCGGCGCGGTGCCGGTAAGGCCCCCGCCGGCGGTCGCCAGCGGGGGCCCTTCCCACCGGGGTGCGGGTCCACCCGGGTCGGCGAACCGCCGCGTCCGGGCGTCCAGCGCGCAGTCCGCGCTGGTCCGCACCACCCTGTCGGTCGCCGCCGGGCAGGTGGCGGTCGGCCACGCCCACCGGGCGTCCTCGGTCAGCCGCTTGCGGCCACGTCGACGTCGGCCACGGCGTAGCACGGCGCCCAGCGTGCCTCCCAAGCGATTGCCGTCGATGTGACTCCACTGTGTCCTGGCCGGCATGGGCGGGTCAAGGGGAAGTTTTACGGCGGGTAACTAAATCGCCACAACTTCCTTCGCCGTGGACCGTCCTGCGGGCAACGTCCTTCGATCAGGAAGGATGGGACCGTGTCCGCCAAGCCCGCCGCCGACCCCGCCGCCCGCGGGGCGCTGCTCGCCCTCGCGTACCTGGCGTTCATCAGCTTGGGCCTGCCCGACGGACTGATCGGGGTGGGCTGGCCGTCCATCCGGGCCGAGTTCGGCGTGCCCGCGGACGCCCTGGGGCTGGTCATCGTCGTGGGCATCGCCGGGTACCTCACGTCCAGCGTCGCGGCGGGCTTCACCATCGCGCGGCTGGGCGTGGGCTGGCTTCTCGCCGCCAGCACCGCGTTGGTCGGCGCGGCGTTGACCGGGTACGCCACCGCGCCGGGCCTCGGGCTCATGGTGGCCTCGGCACTCTTCGCCGGGTTGGGCTCGGGTGCCATCGACGCCGGCCTCAACGCGTACGCCGCCGCGAACTTCGGCGCCCGCCACATGAACTGGATGCACGCCAGCTTCGGGTTCGGCGCCACCCTGGGCCCGCTGGTGATGACCACCGTGCTCGCCACAGGCCTGGCGTGGCGGTGGGGCTACGGCATCGTGGCGGCGGCGCAGGCGCTGCTGGCCGTGGCCTTCGTCCTCACGGCGCGCGCCTGGGCGCCCAGGGGCAAGGCGGCCGGCGACCCCGCAGGGGGCGCGATGGGGGCGGGCGGCGCGGTGCCCGCGGGCGGGGCGGTGGGCGCGGGCGGGGCGGTGGGCGCGGGCGGCGTGGTGGGCGCGGGC
>DASQDS010000003.1:0-3208 GCA_035634075.1 Pilimelia sp.
CATGAGGGTGGATTTGCCGCTGCCGGAGGGGCCCATGATGGCGGTGAAGCGGCTGCGTTGCAGGTCGACGGTGACGCCGCGCAGGGCGATGACCTGGGCTTCGCCGGTGCCGTAGACCTTCCACAGATCGGTCGCGCGAGCGGCGGCTGGTGTCTGCACTGTCTCCCCCAAGATGTGGACCGGCCGGGCCGTGTGCCCGGCCGGCGGATCAATCCTCGGGGCTGCGACCGTGGTGATCGTCCGCCTGCGGTCGGAGCCCGACGCGGATATTCCGCTGCGGGGCACCCCCCACCTCCCGTCAGGGTTTACCCCCCACTCCGCCGCGGGCGGGACGCGCGAGTGGCGCCTGACATCCCGGGCGGAAGCCCGCGAATCAGGCGCCACTCGGGGCGCTCGCACCGCGTCCACTACTCGTACGCGATGGCCTCCAGCACGTTGAGGCGGGCGGCGCGCCAAGCCGGCCACAACGCCGCGATCACGCCGGCGAACACCGCCACCAGGACGAACACCGCCAGGTTGAGCCACGGCAACGCGATCGTCGAGAGGAAGTCCCGCTCGATCAGGGCCGCGCTGGCGCCGACCCCCAGGCCGACCCCGAGCGCGATCCCCAGGAGACACCCGAAGACGGCGATCAGGATGGACTCCACGCTCACCATCCGCGTCACCCCGCCGCGGCCCAGCCCGATGGCCCGCAAAAGCCCCAGCTCGCGGGTGCGCTCGAAGACCGACAGCAACAGCGTGTTGAGGATGCCGAGGAACGCGATGAGGATGGCGACCGCCAGCAGCACGGTCACGATGCCCAGGGCGATGTCGATGAACTGGTTGGTCCGCTCGATCAGATCCGCCTGGTCCCCGACCGTCACCAGCGGGTAGTCCGCCATGAGGCGCTCGACCCCCGCCGTGACCGCCGCCGTGTCGGCACCCTCGTCCAGCACCACGTACCCCTGCGCGGCCAGCGGGCCGCCGAAGTTGCGGACCGCCCCCTCACCCAGCAGCACCCCGGTGACCAGCGGCGTGGCCTCGTAGATACCGGCAACCGTGTAGCTGCGTTCGCCGCCGGCCGGCAGGGTGATCTTCGCGGTGTCGCCGACCTTCCAACCGAGGCCGCCGGCGGTGTTGTTGTCGACGACCAGCTCGTCGTCGCCCAGCGCGCCCAGCTCACCGGTCACCGTCTCCATGGCGAACATGTCCCGCATCGCGGGCAGGTCCCCCGCCGCCACGAACTGCCCGCCGCGCCCGCCGACCGTGGCCTCCGCCAGGTGCAGCGCCTCCGCCTGCCGGACGCCGGGCAGCTCGAGCACCTCGGCCAGCCGGCGCGGGTCGAAGCCCACGTCGCCCGACGGCGGCCCCTGGAACTGCGTCTGGATGATGACCTGCGCGCCGAACGAGGTGCTGACCAGATCCTGCACCGTCTGCTTGAACGACGTGCCGACGACCGTCACGGCGCTGACCAGCGTCACGCCGATCATCAGGGCGGTGGCGGTCACCGCCGTGCGCCGCGGGTTGCGGGCGGCGTTGCGGACCCCGAGCTTGCCGCTGGTGCCCCAGGCGAGGGCCCGGCCGACCAGCGCCACCACCGGCCGCGCCAGCAGCGGGGAGAGCAGCACCGCGCCGATGAACGACAGCAGCACGCCCGGGATGAGGAACCAGAACGACTGGCCGACCGCGGTCAGGACCACCATGGCAATCCCCGGCAGCAGGAAGCAGGCGCCCACGATGGACAGTGTCCGCAGTGGCTTGTCCGGCCGGGACACCTCCCGCATCGCCGCCAGCGGCGGGACCGCCGAGGCGCGCACCGCCGGGACAAACGCGGCGACGACCGTGACGAGCACGCCGACGCCGTACGCCAGCGCGATCGTCAGCGGCGCGACCACCAGCCCGCCGTCCGGCAGCTGGAGGTTGAGGAAGCTGCCCAACGCCGCACCGCCGGCCCAGCCCAGCCCGACGCCCGCCAGCAGGCCGAGCGTCGACCCGACCACCCCGACGATCAGCGCCTCGACCAGCACGGAGCCGGTCACCTGCGACCAGCTCGCGCCCATCGCCCGGAACAGCGCCAGCTCGCGGGCCCGCTGGGCCACCACGATGTTGAACGTGTTGAAGATGAGGAAGATGCCGACCAGCACCGCGATGCCGGCGAACGGGCCGAAGAAGTACTTCGTGATGGCGCCCAGCTGGTCGCTGACCTCCGTCGCCGACTCGTCGTTGAGCTGCTTGCCGGTCAGCGCCTCGAAGCCGGTCGGCGCGATCCGCGCGGCGGCGTCCCGCAGCTCCTCCTCCGAGGTGCCGGACTCCGCCGACAGGTACGCCCCGGAGTACACGCCCTCGCGCCCGTAGAACAGCTTCTGCGCCTCGGCCATCTGGAACAGCACGAGGTACTCCCCGCCGAGCGTGTCCCGGTCGCCGCTGTAGGTGGTCAGGCCGACCACCGTGAACTGCCGGGCCTCGTTGACCTCGGGCAGGTACAGCTTGACCTGGTCGCCGACTCCGACCTCGACCTCCTTGGCGGTGTACCGCGACAGCGCCACCTCGCCGGCCGCGTTCGGGTTCCGGCCCTCCGCCAGCTGCACCAGCGAGAACGGGTCCTCCTCGCTGGTCACCCCGACGCCGAGGTTCGTGCCGGTCGACGACGGCTTCGCCTTGCCGTCCGGGCCGAACGGCACCACGCCGTTGACGTTCACGTCCCCGCTGACGGCGCGGACACCCGGCAGGTCGGCCAGGCGATCCAGCTCCTCCTGCGACATCCGCGGCGGGTTCTCCGCCTCCTGCGCCTCCTCGGTCACCCGCACCTGGACGGCGACGTTCTGGTTCACGGCCTCGAACAGCTTGGTGAACCGGGCGCCGAGGGTGTCGGTCAGCACCAGCGCCCCGGACAGGAAGCCCACCCCGAGGACGATCGCGACGACGGCCAGCGTCAGCCGCAGCTTGCGCGACAACAGGCCGCGCAGACTAGCCCGCAGCATCTCAGCGCTCCCCGCCCACGGTCGCCCCGCCGGCCGGCTGCCCGGCGCCCGCCGCCACGTCCGCCAACCCGACGTCCAGCCGCTTGAGCCGGTCCAGCACCGCGTCCGCGGTGGGGTCGGTCATTTCGTCGACGATTTGGCCGTCGGCGAGGAAGATGACGCGGTCGGCGTAGCTGGCGGCGTTGGGGTCGTGGGTGACCATGACGATGGTTTGGCCGTGGTCGCGGACGGAGTTGCGCAGGAAGCCG
>DASQDS010000004.1:0-14288 GCA_035634075.1 Pilimelia sp.
GCGAGCGCCACGACCTCGGTCGCCCGGTACGGCCCCGCGGCGGTCACCGCGTCGCGGCCGAGCGTGCCCGGCAGGTCGGTCAGGCTGGCCAGCAGGCCGCTGAGCCGCTTGCGGGCGCTCACCTGCTCGGCCGTGAGCCCGGAACCGCCGTCGCGGGCCTCGGCCAGCGCGTACACCTCGCTCACCTTCGGGCCGTCGTCGGTGAGCACGGTGAACCGGGTGTCCGGCGCGTCGGCGATCGGCGGGCGGCCGTACCCGCCGGCCGGCGCGGCGCCCACCCCGGCCGCGACCGCCCGCTCGACCAGGCCTTCGACGTCGGCCGTGGAGATCCGTTGGAGCTGGAGATTGGGCAGGGCCGGCCCTGGATACTGCAGGGTGATCGGGCCCTCCGTGACGACCCGGCCGTCGCCGTAGACGCTCACCAGGGGCAGTCGGCTGGCGAGCATCTCGGCCGACACGAAGCCGCCGACGTGCACGACCCGCAGGACGAGCGCGTCGGCGGCGAGCGAACCCGCACCCGTGCCGCCGCCGGCGTCGTCGCCGCTGCCCGGCGTCGGCTGCGCGCACGCGGTGGCGATGAGGAGCAGCGGCACGGCCAGCGCCGCCGCGCGGAGGCGTCGAAGACTCGTCATGACCTGTGTGACGAGCGAGTGCCCCCGCCGGTTCCGGCTGGCGACGCACGGAGTTGCCGGTTCATCCCCGTCGCGTCTCGGCCTCGTACGCGGCCAGCACCTCGGCGGTCGGGCCGGCCAGCCGGATCGCGCCGTCGTCGAGCCAGATGCACCGCTCGCAGCTGTCCCGGATCGACCGGTTGTCGTGGCTGACCAGGAAGAGCGTGCCGGCCTGCCGGCGCAGCTCCGCCATCCGGCGCAGCGCGCGCTGCTGGAAGCCCGCGTCGCCGGTGGCCAGCGCCTCGTCGACGAGCAGCACGTCGTGGGTGCGGGCGACCGCGATGGCGAAGCGCAGCCGCGCCGCCATGCCGGCGGAGTACGTCCGCATCGGCAGGGCGGCGAAGTCGCCGCGCTCGTTGATCCCCGAGAACTCGATGATGCCGGGCATGACCGCCGCCGCCTCCGCCGCGGTCATGCCCATGGCGAGGCAGCCCAGCACGACGTTGCGCTCGCCGGTGAGGTCGGTCTTGAGGGCGGCGTTGACGCCGAGCAGCGACGGTTGGCCCCGGGTGAACACCGCGCCGCGCTCGGCGGGCAGCAGGCCGGCGATCGCCCGCAGGAGCGTGGACTTGCCGGAGCCGTTGCCGCCGATCAGGCCGATCGCCTGCCCCTGGTACGCGACCAGGCTGACCCCGCGCACGGCGTGCACCTCCCGCACGCCGGGCGGGCGCTGGCGACGCACCAGCCGGCGCACCGCGGTGGCCGGGGTCGTGCGCTCCCCGGCGGCCACCCGCACCCGGTAGACCACGTGCAGGTCGTCCACGATGACGGTGGGCGGGGCGGTTCGCTGCTCAGCCACTGCCGTAGGTCTCCTCCGCGTGCCAGAAGAACACGTAGCCGCCGCCCCCGACGACCACGGCCCAGGCCACCGCGAGCGGCCACAGGTGGGCCGGCCCGGCCGGTCCCGGCGAGGCGATCAACGCCTGCCGGGTGAGGTCGATGTAGACGAGCATCGGGTTGGCGTGCAGCAGGCCGGCGGCGGCCGGCACCCGCTCCACGACGGCCGCCACGCTGTAGAACACGCCGGAGGCGTACAGCCAGGTGCGCATCAGGAACGGGAGCAGCTGCACCAGGTCCGTCGTGCGGGCGGCGAGCCGGGCCACGACCAGCGCCAGGCCGGCGCTGAAGACCGCCTGCAGCAGCACGATCGGCAGCAGCGCCAGCCACCGGCGGGTCACCGGCTCGCCGGTGCCGAGCACGATGACGGCCAGCACCGCCAGCGAGACGGCGTACTGCTGAAGCTGGGCGAGCGTGGCGGCGAGCGGCAGGCTCGCGCGCGGGAAGCGCACCGCGCGCACGAGCGCGACGTTGTCGGCCAGCGCCCGCCCGCCGGTCTGCACGGCCTGCTGGGTGAAGGAGAAGACGAAGACCCCGGTGCAGAGGTACGCCACGAAGTTCTCGATGCCTCGGCCCGTGTCGACGAGGACGCCGAAGACCAGGAAGTACACGGCGGCGTTGACGAGCGGGGTGATCACCTGCCAGAGCGCGCCGAGCCGGGTGTCGCTGTACGCCGTGCGCAGGCGGGCGCCGGACAGCGCCGCGACGAAGTGCCGCCGGGCCCACAGCTGCGCGGTGTACGCCGGCAGCGTGGGGCGCGCGCCACCCCGGGTCAGGCCGTGGGCCCGGGCCAGCGTCGCCGCGTCGACCCGCTCGGCGGGGTGCAGCGCGGTCGCCCCCGTGCCGGCCGGCTGATCCATCCCGCACCCCCGTCGCGTCGGCCTAGCGATAGAACGCAACCGTATCGTCGTCACCACGGTAGGCGGCGTACCGGCGGAACGCAACCGTATCGTCGTGCCGATAGACTGGGCGGCGTGAATCCCGGTGAGAAGCGCCCTCCGGCGGGCGCGGCGGTCCTGCGCGAAGGCGTGACCGAGGCGATCCGCGACGCCGTTCTCGCCGAGCTGGCGGCCGTGGGCTACGGGCGGATGTCGATCGAGGCGGTGGCACGGCGCGCCGGCGTCGGCAAGACCGCGGTGTACCGGCGCTGGCCGTCCAAGCTGGAGATGGTGATCGAGATCGTCGCGGCGGTGACCGCGGACGTGGTGAGCGTGCCGGACACCGGCAGCCTGCGCGGCGACCTCGAGCTGGTGCTGACCGTCGCGGCGAAGGCCCTGCGGCACCCGCTGGCCGCCCAGATCCTGCCGGACCTGCTCGCCGAGGCGGCCCGCACGCCGGCCATCGCGGCGACGCTGCGCACGGCGTTGCTCGACCGGCAGCGCGACATCGGCGCCCAGCTCGCGGAGCGGGCCGTGGCCCGTGGCGAGCTGCCCGCCGGCACCGACCCCGACCTGCTGATCGAGCTCGCCGTGGGCCCGCTGTACTGGCATCTCGCCGTGGCCCGGGCCCCCCTGCCGCCCGGCTACGTCGCGACGCTCGCCAGCACCGCCGCCGCCGCGCTGGTCAGGCCGGCCGGGCACGGGCTCGTCGGTGGCGGGTCGGGCGTTGCCGGGCACGGCGCCTCCTGACGGTCCGCGGCGCGCCCGGGCGGCCCGCCGACCCACCCCCACAAGAACTCAGCCGGCGCGCCGGCGCGGTCGGGCGGGCGCCGGGGCGGGCCGCCGCCGGTGCCGCGATGTTCGTACACTTGCCGGCGTGACCGACTCCTCGCTGATCGTCGCCCCGAGCATCCTGGCCGCCGATTTCGCGCGGCTCGCGGACGAGGCGCGGGCGGTCGAGGGGGCGGCGGACTGGTTGCACGTGGACGTGATGGACAACCACTTCGTGCCCAACCTGACCATCGGCCTGCCGGTGGTCCGCAGCCTGCGCAAGGCCACCCCGATCCCGTTCGACGTGCACCTGATGATCGCCGATCCGGCGCGGTGGGCGACCGGGTACGCGGAGGCCGGGGCGCACAACGTGACGTTCCACGTCGAGGCGTGCCCCGACCCGGCCGCGCTCGCGGCCGACCTGCGGGCCGCCGGCAGCCGGGCCGGCCTGGCGATCGACCGGGACACGCCGGTGGAGCCGTACCTGGAGCTGCTGCCGCACTTCGACACGGTCCTGATCATGACGATCAAGGCGGGGTTCGGCGGGCAGGAGTTCCTGCCGGAGATGCTCGCCAAGGTCAGCGCGGCGCGCCGGCACGCGGCGGCGGCCGACCTGAGCATCCGGGTCGAGGTGGACGGCGGGATCGCCGCCGACACCATCGAGCGGGCCGCCGCCGCCGGCGCGGACGCGTTCGTGGCGGGCACCGCCGTCTACGGCGCCGACGACCCCGCGGAGGCGATCCGCCGGCTGCGTGGCCTCGCGGCCGCCGCGCAGCCGCGGTGGCGGGGCCCGGCGGGGTGAGCGCGTGACCGCCGACGCCCAGGAGCGCACCGACCTCATCCTGGTGGTGGACGACGACGAGGACATCGCCCGGTTCGTGGAGGTCAACCTCCGGCTGCACGGCTTCGAGGTGCTGACCGCCCGCGACGGCGCCGAGGCGCTGGAGGTGATCGAGCGGGACCGGCCCGACCTCGCCGTGGTCGACCTGATGATGCCGCACGTCGACGGGCTGGAGCTGACCCGCCGGCTGCGCGCCAACCCGATGACCAGCGCGTTGCCGATCATCATGCTGACCGCGAAGGGGATGACCGTCGACAAGGTCGTCGGGTTGACCGCCGGGGCCGACGACTACCTGGTCAAGCCGTTCGACACGCTCGAGCTGATCGCCCGCGTGCGCTCCACCCTGCGGCGCAACCAGGAGTTCCGGGAGGTGTCCCCGCTGACCGGCCTGCCCGGCAACTCCCGGGTGCAGCGGGAGATCGCCGAGCGGATCCGCAGCGGCGTGGACTACGCCGTCGGCTACGTGGACATCGACCGGTTCAAGAGCGTCAACGACGTGTACGGGTTCGTCCGCGGGGACGAGTTCATCACCGCGCTGGCCCGCAGCCTGCACCGGGCGGCGGTCAACGCGGGGCTGCCGCCGGTCTTCCTCGGGCACATCGGCGGCGACGACTTCGTCGTGGTCTGCGACCCCGAGCAGGTGCTCTCGCTGACCACGCGGGCCGTCGAAGACTTCGAACGCGCCGCCGACGAGCTGTACGACCAGGTCGACGCCCGCCGCGGCTACGTGGAGGTGCCCGACCGGCGCGGCGGCTCCCAGCGCGCCCAGCTGGTGACCCTGTCGATCGGGGTGGCGCAGTCCACCGCGACCGGGCGCCGCTTCACCGACCCGCGGCAGGTGATCGCGGTGGCCTCGGAGATGAAGCACGTCGCCAAGACCCAGCCCGGCTCGTTCGTGGCGGTGGACCGCCGGCGTTCTCCTGACGTGCCCTGACTCCCGCCGCGCTGTGACGAAGCTCGCGCCTGGGTCGGCTTTCCGGCGCCAGCGTGGAAGACTGTGCGGTACAACCCACCACGCGCTGGCGGGACTCGGTGAAATTCCGAACCGGCGGTGATCCGCGGCGAGAGCCACGGTAAGCCCGCGACCCGGCCGCAACCAGCGGCCGGTGGACCTGGTGAGATTCCGGGGCCGACGGTTGGTCGCCGGTGGCAGCACGCCACCGCCGGCCAGACAGTCCGGATGGGAGACAGCGCGCGGACGGACGGGGTCGTGCCCGGCCGCCGGTTCCTCGGCGTCCCCGCGCGACTCCCCGGGGTCGGCGCCGCCGTGCGCCCGCCCCCCGCCTGCGATGCCTGCCTCGCCCGCGCGTCCCGCGAGCAGGAAAGGACCGCAGATGCCCAGCCCGGGGCTGTCAGATCAGCCGGCCCGGCCCGCCACGCCACCGCCGCCGGTGGACGCGGCGATGCGCCGGGCGGTCGCGCTCGCCGCCCGCGGCCTCGGGACGACCAGCCCCAACCCCGTCGTCGGCTGCGTCCTGCTGGACGCGGCGGGCGCCGTCGTGGGCGAGGGCTTCCACGCGTACGCCGGTGGGCCGCACGCCGAGATCGTCGCGCTGGCCCAGGCCGGGGAGCGCGCCCGGGGCGGCACCGCGGTGGTGACGCTGGAGCCGTGCAACCACACCGGGCGCACCGGGCCGTGCACCGACGCGCTGATCCGCGCCGGCGTCGCCCGGGTGGTGTACGCGGTGGCGGATCCGAGCCCGACCGCCGGCGGGGGCGCGGAGGCGCTGCGGGCGGCCGGCGTGTCGGTCACCGGTGCGGTGGGCGCCGCCGCCGCCGAGGCGGGCAACATCGCCTGGCTGACCGCGGTGCGCCGGGGCCGGCCGTACGTGACCTGGAAGTTCGCCGCGACCCTGGACGGGCGGTCGGCCGCCGCGGACGGCACCAGCATGTGGATCACCTCCGAGGCCGCCAGGACCGACGTGCACGCGCTGCGCGGCACGGTCGACGCGGTCATCGCCGGTGTCGGCACCGTGCTCGCCGACGACCCCCGGCTGACGGCCCGCAACCTGCGCGACGGCACGCTGGCGATCCGCCAGCCGCTGCGGGTGGTCGTGGACACCGCCGGCCGTACCCCCGCAGACGCCCGCGTGCGCGACGGCGCCGCGCCCACCTGGGTGGCGACCGCCGCGGAGGTCGGCACCGGGCCGGCCGGCCGGGTGGACCTGGCCGCGCTGCTCGCCGGCCTGCACGACCGCGGCGTGCGGGCGGCCCTGCTGGAGGGCGGCCCCACCCTGGCCGGGGCGTTCCTCGCCGCCGGGCTGGTGGACCGGGTCGTCGGCTACCTGGCGCCCAAGCTGCTCGGCGCCGGGCCGGCCGCGCTCGCCGGGACGGGCGTGGAGACGCTGGCCGAGGCGCTGGAGCTGGAGATCACCGACGTTCGGCAGGTGGGCCCGGACGTGCGGCTCACCGCGGTGCCGCGGGGCAAGGAGGACTGAGGAATGTTCACCGGGATCGTCGAGGAGTTGGGCGAGGTCGTGCGGGTGGCGCCCCAGCAGGCCGCGGCGCTGGTGGCCGTCCGCGGGCCGGTGGTGGCCGGCGACGCGCGGCACGGGGATTCGATCGCGGTCAACGGGGTCTGCCTCACGGTCGTGGAGGTGACCGGGGACGTGTTCACCGCCGACGTGATGGCGGAGACCCTGCACCGGTCGTCGCTGGGCGCGCTGGCGGCCGGCGACCAGGTCAACCTCGAGCGGGCCGCGACGCTGGGCTCCCGGCTCGGCGGGCACCTGGTCCAGGGGCACGTCGACGGGGTGGCCGAGGTGGTGGCCCGCGAGCCGGCCGAGCACTGGGAGGTCGTGCGGTTCTCACTGCCGGCGGGGCTGGCCCGCTACGTCGTGGAGAAGGGGTCCATCACCGTCGACGGCGTCTCGCTCACGGTGGTGGCCGTCACCGACGACACGTTCGACGTCAGCCTCATCCCCACGACGCTGGCCAGCACCACGCTGGGCGCCCGCAAGCCGGGCGACCCGGTCAACCTGGAGGTCGACGTGATCGCCAAGTACGTCGAGAAGATGCTGGGAGGTCGGGTATGAACACCCCGTTCGGCGCCATCGAGGAGGCGGTCGCCCAACTGGCCGCCGGGCGGCCCGTCGTGGTCGTCGACGACGAGGACCGGGAGAACGAGGGGGACCTCATCTTCCCCGCCGAGCTGGCCACGCCGGAGCTGCTGGCGTTCATGGTCCGGCACACGTCGGGCTTCGTCTGCGTCGCGCTCACCCCGGCCGAGTGCGACCGGCTCGACCTGCCGCCGATGTACCACACCAACCAGGACAAGCGCGGCACCGCGTACGCGGTCACGGTCGACGCCCGCGAGGGCGTCACCACCGGGATCTCGGCGGCGGACCGGGCGCGGACGATCCGGCTCCTGGCCGACCCCGCGACGGGGCCGGGGGACCTGTCCCGGCCCGGGCACGTGGTGCCGCTGCGGGCGCTGCCCGGCGGCGTGCTGCGCCGGGCCGGCCACACCGAGGCCGCGGTGGACCTCGCCGTCCTGGCCGGCCTGCGCCCGGCCGGCGCCCTGTGCGAGCGGCTGAACGAGGACGGCACGATGATGCGGGTGCCGGAGCTGGCGGCGTTCGCGGCCGAGCACGGCCTCGTCATGATCACGATCGCCGACCTGATCGCCCACCGCCGGCGCACCGACCGGCAGGTCGAGCGGGTCGTGCAGACCCGCATCCCGACCCCGCACGGGGTGTTCCAGGCCGTCGGTTACCGCGCCGCGGCCGACGGCGCCGAGCACGTGGCACTCATCTTCGGCGAGCTGGGCGACGGGCACGACCTGCTGGTCCGGGTGCACTCCGAGTGCCTGACCGGCGACGTCTTCAGCTCCCAGCGCTGTGACTGCGGGCCGCAGCTGAACGCCGCGCTGGCCCGGGTCGCCGCCGAGGGCCGCGGGGTCGTCCTCTACGTGCGCGGCCACGAGGGCCGGGGCATCGGCCTGCTGCACAAGCTGCGGGCGTACGAGCTGCAGGACCAGGGCCGGGACACCGTCGACGCGAACCTGGAGCTCGGCCTGCCGGCGGACGCGCGGGACTACGGCACGGGCGCCCACGTCCTGTACGACCTCGGCGTCCGGTCCATGCGCCTCCTCACCAACAATCCGGCGAAACGGGCAGGGCTTGAGGGGTACGGTCTGACCGTGTCGGGCGTCGAGGGGATGTCCGTGCGTCCGCACCCGGAGAACGTGCGGTACCTGCGGACCAAGCGAGACCGGATGGGCCACCTGCTGGGGGAGCTGGACGGCGTAGCGGAGGGGTTGGCGTAGATGGCTGGGTTCGGTGACCCGCACCTGCTGACGGTGGAGGCGGCCGGGCTGCGGCTGGGCGTCGTCGCATCGCGGTGGCACGGGAAGATCGTGGACCACATGGTGGAGCGCTGCCGCCAGGCCGCGAAGGACTGTGGCGTGGACGACGTCCTGGAAACCCGGGTGGCGGGCGCCATGGAGCTGCCGGTGCTGGCCCAGGCACTGGCCCGCCGGTGCGACGCCGTCGTCACCCTGGGCGTGGTCATCCGGGGCGAGACCCCGCACTTCGACTACGTCTGCGACGCGGTGACCATGGGCCTCACCCGGGTGTCGCTCGACGAGGCCACCCCCGTGGGCAACGGCGTGCTGACGGTGGAGTCCCTGGGCCAGGCCCGCGACCGGGCCGGGTTGGCGGACTCGGTCGAGGACAAGGGCTGGGCCGCCACGGTCGCCGCGCTCGGCGCCGCCCTGGCGATCCGGGAGCTGGGGCCGGTCAACCCGCGCTGACATCCCGCGCCGGCCGCCCCCGCGCGGGGGCGGCCCCGGCGGTCCGGCCGGTCGTGACCATGGCGGGTCACGACCGACCGGTGCACCGCCCGTTCGCCGTCAGCTGCGCGACCACCGCTGGTTGGCCGCGCCGGTGCACGTCCAGATCACCAGGCGGGTGCCGTTGGCGGTCGCGGCGTTGGTCGCGTCCAGGCACTTGCCCGAGCCGGCCCCGACGATCGTGCCGTCGGCGTTGAGCGTCCACTGCTGGTTGGTGCCGCCGTTGCAGTCGAAGATGTCCACCGCGGTCCCGTCCGCCGTGCCCTGCCCGAAGACGTCCAGGCACTTGCTGCCGTAGACGGTCAGCTGCCGCGACGGCGTGAGGGTCCAGGCCTGGTTGGCCCCGCCGTGGCAGTCCCACAGCGCGACGGGTGTGCCGTTGGTCTGCACCGCCCCGGGGACGTCCACGCACCGGCCGGACTGCACCCCGCGGATGGGTCCGGTGCCCGTCCCGGCCGGCGGGTTGTTCGGGCCGGTCGCGGTGACGGAAAGGTTGTCGAAGAGGTTGGTCTGGTAACCGACCACGCCCAGCCCGACCTGTCCGTGACTGAAGGTGCTGTCCGTGACGGACCCCAGGGTCGTGCCGTCGACGCTGGCGGTGATCTGGTTGCCGCTGAAGCTCAGGGCCATCGTGTGCCAGGTGTTCAGCGGGAACGAGCCCCGGTTGCCGGAGGCCAGCGTGGTCAGCGTGCCGGTGCCGGCGGTGGTGTTGCGGGCGATCGACCAGGCGCCGCTGTTGGCCAGGCGCAGTTGGTACGCGGCCTGCCGGCTCTGCGGGCGCAGCTGGGTGTTGGCCCGGCCCAGCAGGGTGACGGTGCCGGCCTGTTGCATGTTGACGTCCACGCTGACCCGGTAGTTGCTCCAGGTCGTGTCGCCCAGCAGGCCGAAGGCGTCGCTGTTCTCCTGCCACCTGATCGGTTGCACCGGGACCACCTGCTGCAGGCACTGACCGCTGCGGCCGCCGACGCAGGGCCGGATCTCGAAGGCACCCTGCATGTCGGAGAAGTAGCGGGCCATGGACCGGGAGGGGTAGCTGTCGAAGGTGTCCGCGTACGGCAGGGCCAGCTGCCCGGACGGCGGGCTGGTCGCCGTGCCCTTGCCCTGGCCGGTGGTCGTCGTCAGCGAATAGACCCGGTTCGGTTGCATGGTCAGCGTGTACTGGCCGTTGGTGGGCACGATGTCGGCCTGCCGGACGAACCAGTCGGCGGGGTTGTTCGAGCCGAGGTTCGTCGACCACACCCGGACGGTGCCGCCGCTGAGGCCGCCGGACACGGTGACGTTGACCGTCTGCGTGCCGGTCGACGTGCTGGTCTCGTAGATGGTCGAGTAGTCGGTGTTGTTCGTGGCCCGCAGGGAGATGTAGCTGCCGTTGTTCCGGTCGCCGCCGAGGTAGCCGCTCGCGGACCCGGTAAGGAACCGCCAGCCGGGCTGCGTGAACTGGGCGACCTGCGCGTTCACCCACAGGCTCCGGCCCATCTCGTACGCGCCGGACCACGGCGAGTTGGCCACGCCCAGCGCCGTGGTGTTGAAGGGCAGGTTCGGGTAGAGCGCCGCGATCAGTGGCCAGTTGATGAACCCGGTCATCTGGCCGTCGAGGTATCCGCGCGTGATGCTGCGGATGTAGGGCGCCGAGCCGGTGATGTAGTCCTGCGAGCCGAACTCGCTGTTCCAGATCGGCTTGCCGGTGGCCACGGCGTTGGCGCTGGACGCGCAGGTGGTGGCGGCGCTGAGGTAACCGCACAGGTAATGCGCGCCCAGCACCCCGACGGCGGCCCGGAACGCCGGGTCGCTCTGCAACTCGTCGTCGACGGTGCCCAGGCCGAAGCCGTCGTCGCTGACGATCTGCACGCTCGCGTAGCCGTTGGCGTCCAGCGCCCGGCGCAGGTTCTGCACCCATGCCTTGTTGAATCCGCGCTCGTTCCAGCCGCCGATGTACTGCACGTTCAGGCCGTGTTCGCGGGCGCAGTCGAGCCAGGAGATGTCGTAATCGATCATGTCCTGGGACCAGAAGTTCCCGCCGCCGATCCACCCCGGCGCGGCCCACGGCAGTGCGACGAGCCTGATGTTGGGGTTGCGGGCCACCGCCTGCTCGCCGAGCCAGAACTCGTAGCCGACGTCGCAGTTGATGTCGCCGCGGACGTGCTGGTGGCTCGGCTCGGCGCCGTCGGTGGAGTTCGAGTCACCGCCGATCTCCAGCTTGAGCAGCTGCACCGCGGCTCCGTAGCCGGGCCTGAACAGGTAGTCCAGGATCTGCGAACGCTGCGGTTCGGGATAGTCGATGAGCAGCCGGGAGTTGCCGCCGCCGCCGCTGACCGCACCCACCCCGTCGAACACCCGCCCGACCGAGTTGCCGTTCACGGCGACGGCGGTGGTGGCCGCTGCGGCCGGGCCGGTGGTCACGAGCAACGCCGCGCCGGACAGCACCGCGGTGGTGGCGACGGCGAGGAGCGCCCGCCCGGCCCATCTGCGCCTCCCGGGCGACGGAACGGGCGGGGACGTCGGCGGGGCCGATCGGATCATGACGTACCTCCAGGGGTGGAGTGGGAGGGCACGACGTGTCGGCACGTGAGCGTGGTGGCTTGATCAGTTCGGTCCGGGATTCGGACGCGCCGGACCACCGCCTGCACGTGGACGGTCGAAGGGGGGAGGGAGGAGCCACGGGGAGCACAAGCGCGGCGGTACGGGGGAGGCGCTGCCGGCGTTTGGATAATGTTGGGCGCTGTTTGAATTTGTCAGCCCCGGGCCACGTCTGTCAATGCCTCCCGGCGTGCCAACGACGCGCGCCCCCGGTGGCGCCTACAGCCGGCCGGCCTCGATGATCCGGCTCAGGAACTGCCGGGTGCGGGGCTGCTCCGGCGCGCCCAGCACCTGCGCCGGCGGCCCCGCCTCCAGCACCCGGCCGCCGTCCAGGAAACACACCTGGTCGGCCACCTGCCGGGCGAAGCCCATCTCGTGCGTGGCGAGCACCATCGTCATGCCGTCGGCCTTGAGGTCGCGGATCAGCGTCAGCACCTCCCCGACCAGCTCCGGGTCCAGCGCCGAGGTCACCTCGTCCAGCAGCAGCAGCCGCGGCGAGTTGATCAGCGCGCGGACGATCGCGACCCGCTGCTGCTGGCCGCCCGACAGCCGGTCCGGGAACTCCCGTGCCCGGTCGGCCAGCCCCACCCGGGCCAGCAGGTCAAGCGCCGCCCCGGCGGCCTCGGCGCGGTCCCGGCGGTGCACCCGCACCGGCGCGAGCGTGATGTTGTCCAGCACGCTCATGTGCGGGAAGAGGTTGTACGCCTGGAAGACGATCCCGATCCGCTGCCGGACGGCGTCCGCGTCGGCCCGCGGGTCGGTGATGTGCGCGCCGTCCAGGTGGATGGTGCCGTCGTCGAGCGGCTCCAGCAGGTTCAGGCAGCGCAGCAGCGTGGACTTGCCGGAGCCCGACGCCCCGATCAGCGCCACCACCTCGTGCTCCGCCACGGCCAGGTCCAGGCCGTCCAGCACCACCGCGCCGCGGAACTGCTTGCGCAGCCCGCGGCAGGCCAGCACCGCCGGCGGCCGGTCGTCGGACCCGGCTGGCCCGCCCGGGGCGGTCACGACTGCGCCGACTGCCGGCGGGCGGCCCGCAGCGTCACCCAGTCGGTGACCGCGATCAGCGGGACGGCCAGCAGCACGAAGAGCACGCCGGCCACCACGTACGGGGTGAAGTTGAACGTGTCCGCGGTGGCGATCTGCGCCGCGCGGACCGCGTCGATCGGCCCCGCCAGCGACACCAGCCCCACGTCCTTCTGCAGGGCCACGGTGTCGTTGAGCAGCGGCGGCGCCACCCGGCGGACCGCCTGGGGGAGCACCACGTGGCGCATGGTCTGCCGGTACGTCAGGCCGAGCGACCGCGCCGCCGCGACCTGGCTGGGGTGCACCGACTCGATGCCGGCGCGGAACACCTCCGCCAGGTAGGCGCCGTACGTGATCACCAGCGCCGCGGCGCCCAGCACCAGCACGGACGGCGTCCCGCGCAGCTCGAGCCCCGGCACGCCGAACGCCGCCAGGTACAGCATGATGATCAGCGGCAGCCCGCGGAACACGTACGTGTACCCGGCCGCCAGCGCGCGCACCGGGAAGAACACCGGCCCGCGCAGCGTGCGGGCGACGGCCACCACCAGCCCCACGGCCAGCGCGCAGGCGGCGCACACCACCAGCAGCCGGACGTTGAGCCACAGCCCGGTGAGGATGGCCGGGAGCGCCGCCCGGGCCACCGCCGGGTCGCCGAACGTCTCGCGCACCCGCGGCCAGCCGGGCGACCCGACCACGGCGACCAGCAGCAGGGTGCCCAGGACGCCGGTGGACGCGGCGGCCACCAGCGCCGACCGGACGGTGCGCCGCCGGGCGTACGTCTCCCGCTCCAGCTGGGCGGGGCTTCGCCGGTAGGCCGCCCGACCCGCCGCGTCGTCGGTCACGTCGGGTCTGTCGTCAGGGCTGTCCTCACGTCAGGGCTGTCCTCACGTCAGGTCGCGGGCCCCGGCGACCTGGCCCAGCCACTTCTCCTCCATCTCGGTGAGCAGGCCCTCGCGGCGCAGGTCGTCCACGGCCTTGCTGACGCAGCCGGTCAGCGGGGAGTCCTTGTCCAGCACGATCCCGAACTGCTCGGGCACCCCCACCTGCGGCAGCTGGCCCACGATGACGGCGTCGCGCAGCTCGGCCGAGGTCATGAAGAACGCCGTCGGCAGGTCCACGACCAAACCGTCGATCTGCTTGTTCTGCAGGGCCTTCTTGGCGTCGTCGTTGCTGTTGTACACCCGGGGCTCGCGGTCCGGCTTGATCAGCTCGGTGATACCCACCAGGCTGGTCGTCCCCACCTGGGCGCCCAGGCGGGCGTTCTTGAGATCCGCCAGCTTCGTGGCCCGGGCGATCCTGCCGGACTTCAGGGCGATCACGCTCTGCCGCACCAGGTAGTACGGGGCCGAGAAGTCGACCGCCTTGCGCCGCTCCGGGGTGATCGAGAACTGGTTGAGGTCGATGTCGTACTGCTTGGGCCCCGGTGCGATGGCGTTGTTGAAGGGCACCCGGGTCCAGGTCACGTCGCTGGCGGCGTACCCCAGCTTGCCGGCCACCGCGGCGGCGACCGCGCCCTCGAAGCCCTCGCCGTTCTCCGGCTTGTTGTCGGTGAACCACGGCTCGTACGCCGGGTTGTCGGTGCCGATCGTCAGCTTGCCGGCCGTCCGGGTCTTCAGCGTCGACTTGTCGCAGGACAGCGCCGGGACGGGGGAGCCGGTGGTGGTGGGCGCCGGCGCGTCCGCGGCGGGGGCGCAGCCGGCGAGCGCCACGGTCAGGAGGGCGACGGTCCCCAGCACTCTGGGCGCGTAGCGGTTGGCCATGGCCGAACAGCATAGGCAGTCCCGCAGCGGCGGACCAGTTCGCACCGCGCCGAACGGGCCGGGGAGGCGACCGGGCCGGCCGTACCCCCTTCGGTGACATCCGCCGGACGGCCGGCGCGGACGGGCCCGGCCGCGCGG
>DASQDS010000005.1:0-4219 GCA_035634075.1 Pilimelia sp.
GGCGGCGCTGGGCTCGACCGAGGCGATCGTGCTGCGCACGGCGTGTCCGGGGGTGCCCGCGGCACCGCCCGGGCGGCGGGTGGGCGTCGCGGCGGCGGAGCTCGCCGCGGCGGTGCTCGCGCCGATCGCGGACGCGTACGACCGGGCGGAGGCACTCCGGGCTGGTTGGGTCGAACCGCTGGCGGAGCGGCACTTCCGCCCGGCCGGCGAGGCCGGCGGGCCGGTCACCGGCACCACCCGGGTCGGCCAGTAGGGTCGGCTTCCGCTCGGCGATCGTCGGCAGGGCAACGGCGCCACGCGAGGAGGGCCGGTGCGAGCCGACCCTCCCACGTGGCGCCGTGCCTGGCGTTCCGGGCGACCGCATGGCGTGGCCCGGACCTGCACCCCCCGCAGGTCGTCAGCGCGGCAGCCGGACGGCCGGCGCTGATCTCCCCACTCAACGCGCGACTGCCACATTTGTCGCGGTGCCCCCGGCCGAATCAGCCGTGCGGCCGGCGGCATCAGAGCGACCGGGCACGGCGGGCCGGCCGACCGGGCCAGGTGGCGATTGCGTTCCGGTGTGGTTTCCCGACCGAATGTCACGCCGTAGGCTGAGTGGATGGGCATGCTGTGCGCGGTCAGCTTCAACCGGTACGGCCGGCTCTACTACCTCGACCCGGGTGACGCGCGACCGGCCGTGGGGGACCGGGTGCTCGTCCCCACCGACGACGGTCCCGAGGTCGCCGAGTGCGTGTGGGCGGCGCAATGGGTCGACGAGGAGACCGCCGGCTTCCCCCGGCTCGCGGGGCTGGCCTCGGACGAGGACCTGCGCCGCGACGAGCAGCAGCGCAAGCGCAAAGCGGAGGCCAAGGCGGCGGCCAAGCGCCTGATCCGCGAACACGGCCTGCCGATGAAGGTGGTGGCCGTCGACCACGTGCCGGAGGGCAGCGCCGGGTCCCCCCGCACCACCGTCTACTTCACCGCCCCGCACCGGGTGGACTTCCGCGCCCTGGTGCGCGACCTCGGGGCCACCCTGCACTGCCGGGTGGAGTTGCGGCAGCTCTCGGCGCGGGACTCGGCACGGGTCCAGGGCGGCATCGGCTCCTGCGGGCGGGACCTGTGCTGCGCCACGTTCCTGACCGACTTCGAGCCGGTCACGATCCGGATGGCGAAGGACCAGGACCTGCCGCTCAACCCCCTGCGCATTTCCGGCGCGTGCGGCCGGCTGATGTGCTGCCTGAAGTACGAGCACCCGCTGTACCAGCAGTTTCAGGCGACCGCGCCGGCCGTCGGCGCCCGCGTCTTCACCTCGGACGGCGAGGGCCGGGTGGTGGGCCACAGCGTGCCGCGCGACGAGGTGGTGGTCCGGATGGACGCCGACGGGTCCCGCAGCAGCTGCTCCCGCGCGTCGGTGTGCGGCTCCCGCCGCTCGCACGACGAGCGCTACCCCCGCTGACGTTCCCGCCTCCCGCTCAGGGGCGGACCACGACGGGGTCGGGCTCCGCCAGGCGGACACCAATCGGCTTTTCCGGCTCCAGCCACGGCTTGTGCGGGGGCGAGTCGGGGGTCGGGCGCCAGTCCCGGCTGATCCGGTCGACGGCCACCGGGTAGATGGTCAGCGTCCCGTCCCGGGCGATGTGCATCCGCAGGAACGCTTTGCCGTGCTCGATCCCCTGGCCGGCGAACAGCTCGTTGAGGTTCACCCCGAGCGATCCCGCCACCAGCAGGTACGCCGACACGACCTGGCCCACGACCAGGCCGGCCACCGGGCCGTACAGGACGGCGGCGGCGACGAGCGGCAGCGGCCAGCGCCAGTCCGTGAACGGCAACTGGACCCACAGCCACGCCGCGAACGCCGCGACGGCGATGTGGACGAGGCCGTGCAGCACGCCGAGCACGGCGTGCCGGACGTGTCGTTTCAGCTCGGCGTGGGGCGGCTTGGCGAAGAAGAAGGCGCCGAGCATCGTCACCAGGATCATGATGCCCTGCGGGATGCTGAACAGGCGCTGCTCCGCGCCGCTGACCGGCTCCGCGAACACCGACACCAACGTCAGCATGAGCAGCGTGTGCACGACGCCGAGGAGGGTGGCGAAGCCCGGGTTCCGCCACGGCAGCCGGCGGAACACGCCCCAGCCGTAGCGCCGCGAGCGGTCCGCGTCCGGGTAGCGGCCGGCCAGCTCGTACGCCCGGCTGGGGCTGCGCTTGCGGGTGATGGTGTCCGGCGGCGGCACCATGATCGTGTCGGGCAGCTTGTGGGTGGCGGCCAGGTACGCGCCGCCGCCGCCGCAGGTGATCAGCTCCCGGTGCTCGGCGGAGTACCGGGCATAGTGGTGCATGTCCCCGGACACGATGACGCGCACGTGCGCACCCGCGGGCGCGACCACCGTACGGATGAAGTAGTCGACCGTGTCGTACGCCTGCGGCTCGTCGACGGCCTTGACCCACGTCGGTGCCGGCACGGCCAGGATGACCTGGTCCCCGTCGCGCAGCTTGCGGGCGGCCTTCTCGAAGTAGAGCAGCTGCGGGTCGTCGAGGTAGGTGCCGAACTGTTCGTCGATGCCGTAGAGCCACCAGCCGGCCGGCAGCTCGACCGCGAAGTAGGACCGCGACTGCTCGGTGCGCCAGCCGCCGATGGTGTCGGTCTTGACCCGGACGAAGAGCCGCAGGAACGCCGTCAACCCGTCATACCAGTCGTGGTTGCCCGGCACGGCGTACAGCGTGGGCCGGCGCTGGCCCGGCGGCGGACACGGCATGGCCGCCACGTACGGACCCTTGAACCGGTCCTTGTAGGCGTCCATGTTCGCGGTCGGATACACCTGGTCGCCGCCCATGACCAGAACCTCGCCCCGCGGCAGTCGCCGGCCGTCGACGTCGAGGTGGGGCTGCGCCAGCAGGTACGCGACCGAGTACGTCGCGTTGAAGCCGTCGCCGAGGTCCGCCACGTAGTCGAACCACAGCTCGTCGCCGTCCGGCGGCTGCCGGAAGGTCTCCGACGGCAGCGCGAACTGCAACTCCCGCTTGTCCAGGTACGCGCCGAACAGCGCGTGGAGCAGCGTACGCAGGCCGGTGCCGAGGAGCAGGAGGGGTGCCAGCCAGGGCACCGGCCCGCGTGGGGTGAAGCCGAGCTCCTGAGGATCGAGGCTGGTGGGGCGGCGTCGCAGGGTGGGATGGGTTTCCGACGGCGGCTCGGTGGAGGGACCGGGGGCCGGCAGATGCGTGGGCGGCGGATCGACGGTCACGATTCCGCAGCGTAGCGGCGCGACGCCGGCGAGGCATCACGGGACCGGTGCGGGAACCGAGACGCGGGCGGGGTGGGTGGTCGCGTACACTTGAGCACCGTTGCCGCCTTAGCTCAGTCGGTCAGAGCGACGCACTCGTAATGCGTAGGTCGACGGTTCGATTCCGTCAGGCGGCTCAGGATGATGCCCTGACCAGGGAACCGCTGGTCAGGGCATCATGTTTATCGATGTAGTTTTGAATCGCCCCCCGAAAACCCCCCGATAATGCCTGTGGGCGATCAGGTTCGACATGCCTGCGCACCGTGGTGTGGCCGCTGTTGTAGGCCCGGATGGACGCCAACTTCCACCAACGGCGGCTGCCGAGCGAGGCCCGAGTGCGCGTCATTCCCGACCCTGGCTCAGGTCCAAGCGCCAGCACCAGCCTTCGCTGATGTCGAGCGGCCCCACCCGTACCGGAGGGTGGGGCCGCTTCGTGTGGACCGTGCGATGGTGCCCGCGGGTACACCAAAAGGATCATTGTGGTGCACCGGCGGCCGGCTTCCACCTAGCTAGACTTTTGTCCTCGACCTAGGTAGAGTTCTCGGCATGGCCGACATGCCCCGCCTCACCCCACAGACGGTGGCGGTCCTGCGCGCCCTGCTGGAAACTCCGGCAGCACCGCGCTGGGGCCGCGACATCGCCAACGAGACCGGGCTGAAGTCCGGCACCCTGCACCCCATCCTCGCCCGGCTGGAACGGGCCGGGATCGTGGAGAGCTCATGGGAGGAACCCGCAGCCCACGAAGACCAGGGCCGGCCGCGGCGCCGCTACTACCGCTTCGCCCCCGGCGGCGCGCAGACCGCCCAGTACGCCATCGCCGAAGCCACCCAGGCCGCCGGCACCTCTGCCCTCGGCCGGCTGCATCCGCAGCCCGGCTACTGAGACGGCGGCCATCATGCCCCGCACACCCCGCACTCCCCCCGATAGCGCCCGCGTCGCCGCCGTCATCGCCGTCGCCGTCG
>DASQDS010000006.1:0-19189 GCA_035634075.1 Pilimelia sp.
GCCGGCTTCGCGGGTGCGCTGGTGGTGCAGGTCGGGTCCGCGCCGACCGTGGCGGAGGGCCGGGTGCCCTGGGGCCCGGCGGCGTACCTCGGCGACGCGGTCCACTGGCTCCCGGGCCCGGGAGCCGGCCCCGGCGCGGCCAGCTCTGTGCTGGTCGGGCAGGGGGGCGGCTCGGTCGTGGCCGGCGTGGTCCGCGCCGGGAGCGGGCGGGCGGTGGTGCTTGCCGGGCGGCACCTGCACCGCTCGGCGACCACGCGCGCCCTCGTCGAGGCCCTCGCGGCCCAGGTGCCCCTCGCGGTGGTGGAGATGGGCTGGCCCGGGCCGTGGCGGCCGGCCGGGGCGCGGGCGTTCGTGCTGACCTTCGGCGCCGGCCCGGCCAACGCCCGCGCCGCCCTGGCGGCCCTCGGCGTCTCGGGCGGGTCGCCAGACGATCGTGGACAATTTTCCGGGTCCTGACCCGTAGAACCGTCCACGATCGCGGCGCTGACGGACGTGGCGGCCGGCTGCCACTCCGTCATCGAGCTGCGCTACCTGCGGGCGTCGAACGGGCCCACGGGCGTTGCGGCGCAGGTGGCCGTCGTGCTGTGGCGAAACGGCTGGCGTGGCCGGCCGGTCCCCTGCGGCCACGCCAGCGCGGTGCTGCCGCTGCTGGCCGAGGCCGGGGAGGTCCCTCCCCGGGGCGAGGTGGTCAGCTCAGTCCGCGGGGGACCCGCCAGAACGCGAAGGCGGCCAGCAGCCCGGCGAGCAGCAGGTACACCGCGAACTCCAGCCATTGGAAGGTCCAGTAGCGGTCGGCGGGCTGGTAGGACACGTTGACGGTCAGGTCCTTCGCTTCGAGGCAGGCCAGGGCCTCGCCGGGGCCACCGCCCTGGCATTCGTCGGCCACCTCCCGGGCGATCGGCCTGCCGGCCGCGTCGAGCACGTCCGCCTCGGGAGTCAGCACCCAGGCGCCCGGCTTGGTGATCTCCGTCCGCACCTCCCCCGCCGGACTGATCGACAAGCCGCGCGCGCCGCTGGCGGTGAAGGCCACCGTCTCGGTGACGGCCGGCTGCAGGTGCGGCCGGATCACCGTCGGCATGAGGATCTGCAAGAGGACGAAGGCCGCGAGGGTGATGGCCATCGCCAGGACGGTCCGCCGGGCGATCAGCCCGATGGTCGTCCCGGCGACGACGGCGAACACCGCGTAACCGATCGGCGCGACGTTGCGGGCGGGGAAGATCAGCGGCTCGAACCTGCCGTCGAAAACTTTGTCGTACGGGCTGGCGGCCCAGGTCAGCAGCAGGCTCAGCGCGCCGGTGACGACCGTGCCGGCCAGCGTGACGAATCCCAGCTTGACGGCGAGCCACCGCGTCCGGGTGACGCTCTGGTTCCAGACCAACCGGTGGGTGCCGGTCTCGATTTCCCGGGCGATCAGCGGCGCGCCCCAGAAGGCGCCGACGATGGCCGGCAGCAGCACGACCAGGAGGCCGCTGAGCAGCAGGATGCCGAAGTACGCGTTCTCCATCGAGTCCCGCGCGGAATCCGCGGAACAGCTGGCGCAGGCCACGTTGGCCTCGTACGAGTTGCGTATCCGCAGGCCAAGGGCGACCAGGAAGATCGCCAGAGCGGCGAGCGCGGCGAGCGCGGCCACGGCTTGGCCGCGGAACTGTCGCCAGGTCAGCCAGATCATCGGTGTGCCTCCAGGGGCTGCTCGGCGTTGCCGGTGACCGAGGCGTTGGCGGCCCGGGTCAGGTAAGCGAGGACCATGTCCTCGAGGTCGAGGCGCTCCGCGTCCGGCACGAGCGCGGGCACCGCCCCGGCCGTGTCGTGGACGATCAGCGTGCTCTGGCGGGCGGTGTGCTCGGCGTGGATCACCCGGACGGCCGGTGGCAGGGCGTCGAGGGCGCCCCGTGCGGCGACCAGCCGGTAGTGGGCGGCGAGCAGTTCCTCGACCTCGCCGGCGAGCTGGACGCGGGACGCGGTCAGCACGACGAGGTGGTCACACACCCGCTCCAGGTCGCCGAGCAGGTGCGAGGAGAGGACGACGCTCACCTCCAACTCGGCGACGAACTCCATCAGGCTCTGCAGGAACGCCCGGCGGGAGAGCGGGTCGAGGGAGGCGACCGGCTCGTCGAAGATCAGGAGCTCGGGCCGCTTCGCGGCGGCGATCGTCAGGGCGAGCTGGGCCCGCTGGCCGCCGGAGAGCCGCCCGGCCTTCTGCGCCGGGTCCAGGCCGACCTCGCCGACGCGCCGCTGCGCCAGCGCGCCGTCCCAGGCCGGGTTCAACCGGGCGCCCATGCGCAGGTGGTCGCCGACGGACAGGCCCGCGTAGACGGGCGTGTCCTGCGCGACGAACCCGACCCTCGCGAGCTGCGCCGCGGTCGCGGCGGGGCGGGCGCCGAGGACCTGGATCGTGCCGGACGTCGGGGCGATCATCCCTGCGGCCAGGTTGAGGAGGGTCGACTTGCCGGCCCCGTTCGGCCCCACCAGGCCGACCACCCGGCCGGCGGGGATGGTGAGCGTGACGTCGGTGAGGGCCTGGCGGCTGCCGTAGCGCTTGGTCAGTCCCTCGGTGCGCAGGACCGGGTTCATTGGGTCACCTCTGTGGCCTTTCGGAAAGTGGTCATGAAGAGGGCCTCGATGCTGTCCGCGTCGAGCCCGGCCTGCTGAGCCCGGGCCAACCAGGCGAGCAGCTCCTGCCGCAACGGTTCGTGCGCGACCAACGAGTCGTCGGTCAGGGTCCGGGTCACGAAGGTCCCCAGCCCGGGGCGGGGCGCGACAAGACCGAGGTGCTCCAGCTCCCGGTACGCCTTCAGCACCGTGTTGGGGTTGATCGCCAACTTCCCGACGACCTCCTTGACCGTCGGCAGCTGGTCACCCACGGACAGCAGACCCAGCCGCAGCGCCCGCTGGACCTGCTGGACCAGCTGCAGGTACGGCGAGACGCCAGAACGGGTGTCCAGGTGAAAGTCGATCACGTAAATCTCGCTTCAACTAGGTTCCTAGCACTATAGGGGAATGGAGGTTGCCGGTGTCAAGCGGTGAGCGGCGCGAAGGGCGCCCCGGTGCCGCGGCTCCGCCGGTCGGCGGGCAGGGCGGGGCGGCCCGGACACGGGGCAGGTGGCAGCGCCCGGTCGGCTAGGGGACGCGACCGCCGCCGGTCAGGGCACGGGCGGTGTTACGTGGCGGCCGAGGTGCGGACCAGCGTGCGGATCTGGCGGAGCAGCACCGAGAGGGCGGCCAGATCGGCGGGGGACTCGGCGAAATCGCCGATCGCGTTGTGCGCCCGGGCGATGGCGGTGGCGTTGGCCTGCTCCCACTCGTACACCCGGTCCTCGGCCGCCGCCGCTGGCGAGGTGGCCGCGAGCACCTCGCCGGTCAGCCCGGCGAGCGCCGCGTAGAGGTCGTAGCGCAGGGCCATCCGGGCCAGCGTCTGCCAGCGGTCCGCGCGCGGCAGCGCCGAGATCTTCGACAGCAGGTTGTCGACCCGGAACCGCTCGGAGAGCACGAAGTACACCCGCGCGACCTCCGTCACGTCGCGGTCGGTGGTGGTGGCGACCTCGACGATGTCCAGCAGGCCGAAGCCGTACATCAGGCGGGTGGCGCGGGCCGCCAGCTCGGCCGGCACCCCGCGCGCGGTGAGATCGGCCGCGTGCGCGTGCAGGGCCTGCCGTTCGGCACCGCGGAAGAGCGCGCCCAGCTCGGGGAGCAGCCGGGCGGCGCCGGGACGGAGCCGGGCGATCTCGCCCGGCACGTCGATCGGGGACCGCCGGGCCGACACGAGCCACCGCACGGCCCTGTCCAGCAGCCGGCGGGACTCCAGGTAGAGCGCCGTCTGCGCCTCGGTCAGCGCCTCGCCGTCGGCCTCACCGGTCAGCGCGTCCAGGGCCTCGATCCCGCGCCACAGCGCCGGCATGTCGTACACCTCGCGGACGACGACGTACGCGCGCAGAACGTCGGCCGGAACGGACCCGGTCTCCTCCACGGCCCGGTAGACGAACGAGATGCCGCCCCGGTTGACCACCTCGTTCACCAGCGAGGTCGTGATGATCTCCCGGCGCAGGCGATGCTGGGCCATCCGGGCCGCATAGCGCTCCCGCAGCGGCGTCGGGAAGTAGCGCGCGAGCACGTCGGCGGTCCACGGCTCGTCGGCGAGCTCGCTGGCGAGGATCTCGTCCGCCAGCACGATCTTGACGTACGCCATCAGCACCGCGAACTCCGGCACGGACAGCCCGAGGCCGGCCTCGGCGCGGACCGCCAGCTCGTCGTCACCGGGCAGCGCTTCCAGCGTCCGGTCCAACCGACCGGCCCGTTCCAGCTCGCTGATCATGCGGCGGTGCACCGGCAGCAGCGACGGCGCCTGCGCCCGCGCGTTGCCCAGGGCCCGCGCCTGGTCGTAGTTGTCCCGCAGCACCAGGTCGGCGACCTCGTCGGTCATCTCCGCGAGCAGGGCGTCCCGGTGCGGCACGGTCAGCTCCCCGTCCGCCACCGCGGCACCGAGCAGGATCTTGATGTTGACCTCGTGGTCGGAGCAGTCCACGCCGGCGGAGTTGTCGATGAAGTCGGTGAAGACCCGCCCGCCGCCCGCGCCGCGGCTCGCGTACTCGATGCGGCCCGCCTGGGTCAGGCCCAGGTTGCCGCCCTCGCCCACGACGCGCGCCCGCAGCGCCCGCCCATCGACCCGGATGGCGTCGTTGGCCTTGTCACCGACCTCGGCGTGGGTCTCGGCCGCCGCCTTGACGTAGGTGCCGATGCCGCCGTTGAACAGCAGGTCCACCGGCGCGGTCAGGATCGCCCGCATCAACTCCGCCGGTGACATGGCGGCCACCTGGTCCTCGATCCCCAGGGCCGCGCGCACCTGCGGCGTGATCGGCACCGACTTCGCCGTACGCGGAAAGACGCCGCCCCCGGCGGAGAGCAGGGCAGGGTCGTAGTCGGCCCACGACGAGCGCGGCAGGTCGAAGAGGCGGCGGCGTTCGGCGAAGGACGTGGCGGCGACGGGCTCCGGGTCGAGGAAGATGTGCCGGTGGTCGAACGCGGCGACCAGCCGGATGTGCGGGGACAGCAGCATGCCGTTGCCGAACACGTCGCCGGACATGTCGCCGACGCCGGCCACGGTGAAGTCCTGCGACTGCGTGTCCAGGCCCAGGTCCCCGAAGTGCCGCCGCACCGACTCCCACGCGCCGCGCGCCGTGATGCCCATCTTCTTGTGGTCGTACCCGGCCGAGCCGCCCGAGGCGAACGCGTCGCCCAGCCAGAAGCCGTACGCGCCGGAGATCTCGTTGGCGATGTCGGAGAACGTGGCCGTGCCCTTGTCCGCCGCCACCACCAGGTAGGGGTCGTCGCCGTCGTGGCGGACCACGTCGGCGGGCGGCACCACGCGGCCGGCCACGATGTTGTCTGTCACGTCGAGCAGCGCGGCGATGAACTGCCGGTAACACACCACCGCCTCGTCCCGGTCCCCCGGCGACTGCTTGAGCACGAAGCCGCCCTTCGCGCCGACCGGCACGATCACGGCGTTCTTCACCATCTGCGCCTTGACCAGGCCCAGCACCTCGGTCCGGAAATCCTCCCGGCGGTCGGACCAGCGCAGCCCGCCCCGGGCCACCGCGCCGAAGCGCAGGTGCACGCCCTCGAAGCGCGGCGAGTAGACGAAGATCTCGTACCGCGGGCGGGGGGCCGGCAGGTCCGGCACCGACTGCGGGTCCAGCTTGACGGCGACGTACGCCTTCGGCCGGCCGCCGTCGGTCGGCGCCGAGCGCTGGTAGAAGCTGGTGCGCAGGGTCGCCTGCATCAGCGTGAGGTAGGAGCGGAGGATGCGGTCCTGATCCAGGCTGGCGACGGCGTCCAGCTCCTGGTTGATCGACGACACCAGCTCCTTGGCGCGCACGTCGCGGTCCTCGCCGGCGGCCGGGTCGAACCGTGCCGCGAACAGGTCGACCAGGAGGCGGGCGATCTTCGGGTACGCGATGAACGTCGCTTCCATGTACTCCTGCGAATACACCGCCCCGGCCTGCCGCAGGTACTTGGCGTACGCCCGCAGCACCACGGCCTGCCGCCAGGTCAGCCCGGCGCGCAGCACGAGCTCGTTGAACCCGTCGACCTCCGCCTCGCCGCGCCAGGTCGCGGAGAACGCGTTCTCCACCCGGGGGCGCACCTCCGGCAGCGCCCGGTGTCCCTCGGGCAGCTGGAGGCCGAAGTCGTAGAGGAAGATCGTGCCGTCGCTGCGACTGACCTGGTAGGGGCGCTCGTCGACGACGCGCACGCCGAGGGAGTGCAGCACCGGCAGCACCGCGGACAGCAGCATCGGCTCGCCGTAGCGGTAGACCTTCAGCCGCACGTCCCGGTCGTCCTTGCGCTTGCGGAACAGGTGCAGCTCCAGCTGGCCCGGCTCCTCCAGCAGCTCCAGCTTCGCCAGGTCCTGCACCGCCTCGTACGGCGTGTGCTCGTCCTTGTACGCCTCCGCGAAGGCCTCCGCGTACCGCTCGTGGAGGTTCTTCGCGCCGCATTCGCCGATCTTGCGGTCGAGCGCCAGGCGGAAGTCGTCGTCCCACGACCGGGTGGCGTCGGCGAGCTGCTCGGCCAGCGCGTTCGCCTCCACCTCGAACTGCGGCGGGTTCGCCGGGTCGGTCCGCACGACGAAATGGACCCGGGCCAGCATGGACTCGGTGACCCGGGTCGTGTAATCCACCCCGACGCCGTTCAGGTCCCGCAGCAGGATGTCCTGCATGCGCAGGCGGTTCGCGGTGGTGAAGCGGTCCCGCGGCAGGAAGATCAGGCAGGAGATGAAGCGGCCGTACGCGTCGCGGCGCAGGAACAGCCGCAGCTGCCGGCGGCCGGCCATCCGCAGGACGCCGATGACGGTCTTGTAGAGGTCGTCGGTGCGGATCTGGAACAGCTCGTCGCGCGGGTACTCCTCCAGGATCTGCAGCAGGTCCCGGCCGGAGTGGCTGCGCGGGGACAGGCCCGAACGGTCGAAGACCTCGGCCACCTTGCGGCGCACCACCGGCAGCTCGCTGACGCTCGTGCGGTACGCCGCCGAGGAGAACAGCCCCAGGAACCGGCGCTCCCCGGCCACCTCGCCACGCTCGTCGAAGAACTTGACGCCGATGTAGTCCAGGTACGCCGAGCGGTGCACGGTCGCCCGCGAGTTGGCCTTCGTGATGATCAGCAGCCGCTTCTCCAGGGCCTTCGCGTACGCCTCGGGCGTCATCGAGCTGAGCACGCGCGGCGCCGCCGGGTCCGACCGCAGGATGCCCAGGCCGCTGCCCAGCACCGCGGCCAGCAGCTTCTCCCCGCCCGACCCGTCGGCGAGCCGGTACTCCCGGTAGCCCAGGAACGTGAAGTGGTCGTCGGCCAGCCAGCGCAGCAGCTCCACGGAGTCGGTGATGTCCTTCGCCGGCGCCGGCGAGCCCGTGCCGGCGATCAGCTCGTCGGCCAGCGTCCGGGCCCGCTCACGCATCTTCGGCCAGTCCTCCACCGCCTCCCGCACGTCGGTGAGCACCCGGTGCAGCTCCCGCCGCAGCTGCTCGCGGGCGACCGGGTCGCGCACCGGGTCGATCTCGATGCGGATCCAGCTCTCGACGAGGTCGCCGGCGATCGCGTCGTCGGGCTCGACCTCCGCGGCCACCTCGGTGAGCCGGCCGAGCGGCTCGCGCCGGACGACGACCAGGGGGTGCACGAGCAGCCGGACGTCGAGGTGGTGGGCCGCGAGCAGGGCGGTGACCGAGTCGACCAGGAACGGCATGTCGTCGGTGACGATCTCGATAACCGTGTGGAACTCGTCGCGGGCCGGCTCGCTGATCCGCAGCCGCAGCTCCCCGGGCACCCGTTGGCCGGCCAGCTCCCGGTGCCCCCGGGCCGCCTCCAGCAGGCCCTCGGCCATGCTGCCCACCAGCTCCTCGTCGGGGGCGAAGCGCCAGTACCTGTCGAC
Source organism: Pilimelia sp. (assembly GCA_035634075.1). Lineage (GTDB taxonomy): Bacteria > Actinomycetota > Actinomycetes > Mycobacteriales > Micromonosporaceae > DASQDS01. Next base: position 7,913 of record DASQDS010000006.1, read on the forward strand.
GAGCGCCGCGTCCACGTCGTCGCCGGCCAGCGCGACCGCCTGGGCGACGAGGCGCTCCGCGTTCGGCACCGCCTCGTCGAAGTCGCCGTCCTCGGCGTCGTCGCCGGCGTCGCCGAGCAGCAGCACCTCGGCGGCGAGCGTGTCGACGCTGGCCCCGGCGTCGGAATCAGCCGTGCCAGCATCTGCCGCAACAGCGTCCATCCCGCCGTCGGAACTCATGGTCGCCACTCCCCTCGCCCACAGCGCTGTGGGTCGCTCCCGCCAGCCTAGGCCGTGTCACCGACAGGTCCGGCCCGACCGCGTGTCCGTCTCCGGCGTCGACAATCCGACTATGGCCCTGAGCGGGCCATACCGGGTCCCGGGCGGCGCAACCGGGGGCACGTGGACGACAATGGCGTGTCGCCCGTGCCAAGCCCTGAAGAGGTGATGACCGGATGTTCCGCCCCCACCGCTCGATCAGCGCCGCGCTCGCCTGCTTCGTGGCGCTCACCGCCACGCTCGCCGGCTGCTCGGACGACGACGGGCCGGAGCGGACGCTGGAGGCGTTCCTGGCGGGCTGGCGGTCCGGCAACCTGGACCGCGTCGCGTTCATCGCCCCCACCGGGGACAAGATCGGCGCCAGCGACGTGGCGAAGCAGATCCGCGAGCTCTCCGGCGAGCTGGCCGACACCCCGCCCGGGCTGCGCGCGACCGGCGGCCCGAAGCAGACCGGCGACCTCGCCGACGTCACGGTCGAGGTGGACTGGGCGCTGCCCGGCGGGGCGCACTGGAAGTACCCGTCGCCCGTGCGGCTCAGCGACAGCGAGCAGGGCTGGCGGGTCATCTGGGAGCCGACCATGGTGCACCAGCGCCTCGCCGAGGGTGGCAGCCTCGGCCTGCGCCGGGTGGCCGGTGAGCGCGCCGCGGTCCTCGACGCGGCGGGCCAGCCGATCGTGACGAAGCGGCCCGTTGTCATCGTCGGCATCCAGCCGAACGCGGTGGCCAACATCAAGGACCTGGTCAGCGAGCTGGACAAGGCGTTCCGCAGCATCGCGGCGCCGGTGGACACGTCCGGGCTCGAGGCAGCGGTGGCCCGCGCCGACGAAGGCGCGTTCGTCGAGGTCGCCGTCCTGCGCCGGCCCGACTACCTGCGCATCCGGGGCCGCATCCAGCCGCTGGACGGGACCAAGTTCATCGAGGAGCAGCGCGACCTGTCCCCGGCGCGCCCGTTCGCCCGCGCCCTGCTCGGCGCCGTCGAACCGGTGCTGCGCGAGGACATGGAGCGCAAGCCGGACGTGTACGAGGTCGGCGACTACGTGGGCCACGGCGGGCTTCAGCAGGCGTACGAGGACAGGTTGCGGGCCACCCCCGGCCAGCGGGTCGTCGTCGTGCAGAAGGCGGCGGACGGCACCACGAGCGACACCGAGGTGTTCCGCGTCGCCCCGAAGCCCGGCACGCCGCTGAAGATCACCATCGACCCGAAGGTGCAGCGCGCCGCCGACAGCGCCCTGGGCGGCGGCCGGAAGCGGGCCGCGCTGGTCGCGCTGCGGGTGACCGACGGCGCAGTGCTGGCCGCTGCCAACGGGCCGAACGGCGGGACGGCGAACCTGGCCTTCACCGCCGAGGTGCCGCCCGGGTCCACGTTCAAGATGGTGTCCGCCCTCGGCCTGCTCGACCTCGGCGCGGTGACGCCGACCACACCGGTGAACTGCCCGAAGACGGCGACCGTGGGCGGCCAGACCTTCCGCAACTCGAACAACTTCGTCCTCGGCCGAGTGCCGTTCCGGGAGGACTTCGCCCGGTCCTGCAACACGGCGTTCGCGCAGCTGGCGGAGAAGCTCGGGCCCGACGGCCTGGCGGCGGTCGGCGGCCGGCTCGGCCTGGGCGGCGAGTGGCAGCTCGGGGTGGACGCGTTCACCGGCACGGTCTCCACCGGCGGGTCGGCGGCCGAGCGCGCCGCGGCGGCGTTCGGCCAGGGCACCACGCTGGTCAGCCCCCTGGCGATGGCGGCGGCGACGGCGGCGGTGGCGCGCGGCCGGTGGCAGCCGCCCACGGTGGTGCTCGATCCCGCCCCGGCCCGCGCGCCGGCGGCCCGCGCGAGCGCCTCCGGTCCGCCGCTGAAGGCCACGTCGGTGCGGGACCTGCAGGCGCTGATGCGGGCCGTGGTGACGACCGGCACCGCCGAGGCGCTGCGGGACGTGCCCGGCGCCCCGGTGCACGGCAAGACCGGCACGGCGGAGTTCAACAACAACGAGAAGAACGCCCACGGTTGGTTCGTGGGCTGGCAGGGCGACATCGCCTTCGCGGTGTTCGTGGAGAACGGCGGCTCCAGCACCACCAGTGCCGTCCCGATCGCGGAGCGCTTCCTGCGCGCGGTGGCGGCGGGCTGAGCCATGGGCGACACGGTGCTGCGCATGGGTGACACCGCCGTCCTCGTGTGCGCGGAGGAGGGCGGGCCGCTGCGCGGCGAGGCCGACGCCGTCGAGCTGCTCGGCCACGCGTACGGGCACGGCGCGGACGTTGTCGCCGTCCCGGTGCGGCGGCTCGGCGAGGACTTCTTCCGCCTGCGGTCCGGGGTCGCCGGCGCGATCCTGCAGAAGTTCGCGAACTACCGGCTCCGGCTGGTGGTCGTCGGGGACGTGAGCGGGTACGTGGCCGCCAGCACAGCCCTGCGGGACTTCGTGCTCGAGGCAAACCGGGGCGGACAGGTGTGGTTCGTGGCAGACCTGGCGGAGCTCCCCGAGCGGCTGGGTCGGGGCGCCGGTCCGGCCTGAGGCCGATATTCTGCGGCCGTCGGCGGCGGTGCCGGGTATCGTCCCGGCTCGTGCGTCGGGTGTCGGTGGTGGGGAACGCGGGCTCGGGGAAGAGCACCCTCGGCCGGGCGCTCGCCCGCCAGCTCGGGGTGCCGTTCATCGAGCTGGACGGCATCCACCACCAGGCCGATTGGCGCCCGCTGCCGGCGGCGGAGTTCCGGGCCCGCGTCGAGGCGGCCGCGGCCGGCGCCGGCTGGGTGATCGACGGCAACTACGCCAGCGTCATCGACCTCGTGTGGGCGCGGGCCGACACGGTGGTCTGGTTCGACCTGCCCCGGCGCACGGTCATGCGGCGGGTCGCGGCGCGCACCGTGCGCCGCGCCGTCACCCGGGCGGAGCTGTGGAACGGCAACCGGGAGCCGCTGACGGGCATGGTGCGGCTGGACCCCGGCAAGTCGATTTTGCGGTGGGCGTGGACCCAGCACGAGAAGTACCGCCGCCGCTACACCGCGGCGGCGCGGGATTCGGCGTACGCGCACCTGTCGTTCGTCCGGATCGGCTCGCCCGCCGACGCCGACCGGGTGCTCACCCGGCAGGGGTGACTTTTTGTCGGTGCGGTGGGCCATAGTGGCGACACGGTTCGACGTGGCTGAGAGGTGGCGATGAGCAGCACTACCGGGGATGCCGGGCCGGGCTGGGCGCGCGGCCCGCTCCGCCCGTTCCGGTGGGGGCAGTACCGGCTGCTGGCCGGGTCGGTCACCATGTCCCTGTTCGCCGCCGGCGTGTGGATGATCGCCCTCGTGTGGCAGGTCATCGCCCTGGACGGCGGGCCGACCGAGCTGTCGTTCGTCTCGGCCGCGGCCGCCGTGGGCATGCTCGCCACGACGCTGCTCGGCGGCGTGCTCGCCGACCGGATCCCGCAGCGGCGGATCCTGCTCACCGTCGCCGGTGCGCGCACCGCGGCCGTCGGCATCGTGTCCGCGCTCGCGCTCACCGACGGGCTGCGCCTGTGGCACCTCGTGGTCGTGTCGCTGCTCATCGGCGTCGGCAACGGGTTCACCTACCCGGCGTACTCGGCGATGCTGCCGTCGATCCTCCCGGCGGAGGACCTGATGGCCGCCAACGGCGTCGAGGGCATGCTCCGGCCGACCATCATGCAGGCCGCCGGGCCGGCGGTCGCCAGCGCGATGATCGCCGCCTCGTCCCCCGGCGCCGCGCTCGCGGTGGTGACCGCGCTGGAGGCCGTCGGCGTCGCGTTCCTGCTGGCCCTGCGACCCGTGCCGGTGCGCCGGGACCGGCTGGCGAAGACGAGTCACCCCGTCCGGGACACGCTGGTGGACCTGCGGGAGGGCTTCGTCTACATGGCCCGCACCCCGTGGCTGCTCGCCACCCTGCTGTACGCGTCGGTGCTGATCCTGGTGATCATGGGACCGATCGACGTGCTGATCCCCTTCGTGATCAAGGACCGGGCCGGCGGCGGGCCGGGCGAGCACGCCATCGTCATGGCGGCGTTCGGCGTCGGTGGGGCGCTGGGATCGCTCGGCATGGCGGCATTCCGGATGCCCCGGCGGTACCTGACGATCATGAACCTTTTCTGGGGGGCGGGCTGCCTCCCGTTGGCCCTCGTCGGCTTCGCCACCGAGGTGTGGCTGATCGCGGTGGCGATCTTCGTGGTGGGCGTCTGCTTCTCCGCGCCGATGGTCATCTGGGGCACGCTGCTGCAGCGGCGGGTCCCACCGCACATGCTCGGCCGCGTCTCCAGCCTGGATTTCTTCGTCTCCCTCTCCTTCATGCCGGTGTCCATGGCCGTAGCCGGCCCGGTCAGCGCCGCCATCGGGCTCGGCACGACGTTCGCCCTCGCCGGCCTGCTGCCTCCGGTCCTCGCGGTCCTGGCGATCGTCCTGGCCAAGATGCCGCAGGACGAGCTGGCGCACCCGCTCGACGTGCGGCCGGATCCCGCAGACCCCAGCCACCCGACCGACACCGGTGAGCCGGCCACGCCCGAATCGGCCGCGCCGGAGCCGGTAGCGCCCGGTCAGCCGGCGGCCGGCGGGCGCACCCGGTAGCCCGCCTGTTCGCCGTCGGGGCGGCGGCTCAGCGGCCGGCGTCGGTGGTTGACCCGGTGGCGGACTCGGTGGCGGCGGGAGCGGCGCGGGGCGCGGGTGGCCGGACGCCGGCCGCCCCGTCCCGGCGCAACCGCCCGGGCCAGATCGGCACGCCAGGACCGGAGTCGGCGGAGCCGCCACGGGCAGGATCGACAAGACCAGAGCTGGCGGCAGCCGGCGCGGTCGGTGGCCGGTCGGGCCGGGCGCGGTCCGGCGCGCGCAGCGGTGCCAGCGCGTCGGCGAGCGTGGACACCACCTCGGCGGCGTACTCGCCGTCGGGGTCGTAGTCCGGGTCGAAAACCGTCACCTCCAACCCGAGGCAGTGCGGGGAGGACACGAGCTCCGCGACGAGCTGCTCCAGCTCACCGAACGCGATGCCGCCCGGCTCGGGCGCGTCCACCGCCGGCATGACCGCCGGGTCCAGCACGTCGACGTCGACGTGCAGCCAGTACCCCGCGCAGTCGGTCAGCTGCTCGCGCGCCCACTGCGCGCTGCGCGCGGCGCCGTCCGACCGCAGCCCCGGCACCTGCCGGTGGACGATGCCGGCGGCCTGCAGGTCCAGCCGGTACTCGTCGTGCCCGCGGATGCCCAGCACCACGACGTCGGCGTCCCGGAAGTACGGTCGCCGGCCCTCGATGGCGGCCAGGTCGCCCTGCGCCCGGCCGGTCACGATCGCCAGCCCCTCCCCCGCCGCCGCACCGACGTAGGCGGCGTTGCCGGGGTGCCGGAAATCCGAGTGGCCGTCCACGTACACCAGCCCGACCCGGCCGCCGACCGCCTCGCCGAGCCGGTGCATGGCCAGCGCCGAGCCGATCAGGATCGAGCAGTCCCCGCCGAGCACGACCGGGAACTCGGCCCCGTCGATGATCGCGCCGAGCCGGTCGGCGAGCCGGCGTGAGTACGCCGCGATGGCCGCCGCGTGGCAGACGCCGTCGCCCGGCCGCCAGCCGCCGGGGTCGTACCGCGGCGGCGTCAGGCAGCCGGCGTCCCGCGCGCCCAGCCGCTCCAGCAGGTCGTGGTCGCGCAGCGCGCCGGGCGCCTTCGCGCAGCCCGGCACCGACGTCTCGGTCGGCGGGCGCAGACCGAGGTTGGACGGTGCGTCGAGGACCGCGATCCGGCGCATGACCGCGGGTTAGAACAGCGCGCTGGCGAGCGCCCGGCGGGCGCTCGCGACAGCGGGGTCGTCGGGCCCGGCAACCGTGAACAGCGACAGCAGATGCTTGCGTACGGCCTCACGCTCGTCGCCCGCGGTGCGCCGGACCACGGCGACCAGCCGGGCGTACGCCTCGGCGGCCTGCCCGCTGAGCACCTCGACGTCGGCCGCCAGCTGCTGCGCGGCGACGTCGTCGGGGCTGGCGGCGGCCTTCGCCAGCGCGGCGGCGGGATCCACCCCGCCGACCCGGCGGTAGAGCTCGACCTGGGCCAGCCCCGACTCGGCGGCGGCGTCCGCCGGGGACTCCGCAAGGATCTTGCGGTACGCCTGCTCGGCGGCGTCCAGGTCGCCGGTCATCAGGGCGTCGTCGGCCTCGTCGAGCCGTGGATCCTCGGGTGCGGCGACGGCCACCCCGCCGGCCTTGAGCACCGCGTCGATGTACTGCCGGAGCTGCGCCTCGGGCAACGCCCCGTTGAAGCCCTCGACGAGCTGCCCGCCGACCACGGCGACCACGGTCGGGATGCCCTGCACCCGCAACGCCTGCGCGAGCCGGACGTTGACGTCCACGTCGACGCGGGCCAGCACCCAGGTGCCGCCGCCCTCGGCGGCGAGCTGTTCCAGGGCTGCCGACAGCTGCAGGCTGGCCTCGCTGCGCGCGGAGGTGAAGACCAGCACGACCGGCGTGGTGAGAGACAGCTCGAGGACGTCGGTCTGGAAGTTCGTCTCGTCGACGTCGATCACCGCGGCACCGGCCGGTTCCCTGCCACCGGGGGCACCGGGGGCGGTCGGGGCTGCGCCGGCGGGGCCTGCGCCGCCGGTTGCGGTGGGACGCGTCGGTGCCTGGCTCGCGCTGCGCAGCGCACCGAGGTCGACCGCGCCGCGGGTGAACATCGACGGAGTGGTCCGTGGGTCGCTCATGGTTGTCTAGTCTCGCATGCGCCACCCGGACAGCGCCGTCCACGCAGCGGCCGCCGCGAGCATTACCCCCTCGGCTGGCGCCGGCGCCCGGCTGAGCGTCTCGGCATCGGCCCTGAGCTGTATCGACGCCCCATCGGCAAGGCCGAAGACTCGGTTTATCGTGGGGAGATCAACGTGAGGCGCGATATCGGGACTCGACGCGTAGCTGCCGCGCCGCCGCTGCCACACAGCCTCACGACCCTCGCCCGGGACCCGGTGCTGCTCGCGCTGGCCGGGGTGGGCGCGGCCATCGCGCTGTGGGCGTTCACCGGGGCGGGTGACCGGACGACCCAGGCGGTGCTGCTGTGGGCGTTGCAGATACCGCTGGATCTCAGCCTGTGCCTGCTGTCGCTGCGGGTGTACTCGGCCGCCGCCATCCCTGCCGCCCCGCGCCGGTTCTGGGGCGCCCTGGCCATCGCCGCCGGTTGCTGGACGGTCGGCGATGTCGTGCAGACGGCACTCACCCTGCGTGACCCGCAACCCACCTCGAGTACTGGCGGTGCCGTCCAGACGGCCTTGTTCCTGATCGGGCTGGTCGTCGTGCTGAGCGTGATGTTGCGCTATCCCGCCGCCGAGCACAGCAGGCGCCAGCGGTGGCAGTTCTATCTCGACGCGACCACCGTGTTGATCGCCGGCGGCGTACTGACCTGGTGTTACGGGGTGGACCCCGGGTCGAGCGGCGGGGCGGAGCTGGTCGGGATCGTCCTGGGCACCGCAATGGTCCTGGTGGCGGCCCTCGCCACGGTCAAGATGGTGATGGCTGCGTGGGCACCGATGACCGCCACCGCCGCGGCACCCATGATCAGCGCGGCGTTCCTGCAGGGCATCGCCGTGTTCGTGACCCCCGCCGGATACACCGCGGAGCTCACGCCGGGCATCGTGATGCTGCGGCTGCTGCCGTCGGTGCTGCTGGCGATGGGGCCGCGCATCCAGTATCTGCAGGCGGCTCACGAGCGCAGCGGCTACGCCCCGCGCCGGGCCAAGCCGTACAGCCTGTTGCCGTACGTCGCGGTGACCGCCGCCTTCATCGCGATGATCACGACCTTGTGGGACGAATCAGCCGTGCGCCGGGCCGGGGCTGTCGCCGGCACGGTGGCGATCACGGCCTTGGTGGTGGCGCGGCAGCTGCTCGCCTTCCGGGACAACGCCCGGTTGATCGGCCGCCTGGACACCGCCTTGGTAGATCTTCGGGAACACGAGCGGCAACTGCGCGAGCAGGCCACCACCGACGCGTTGACCGGGCTGGCGAACCGGACCGCGTTCGCCGAGCAGGTGGAGGCGGCGCTGGCCGGCCAGAGGGTACGCCCGGCCGGCACGCCGCACGGTGAGCTGGCCCTGCTGATGATCGACCTGGACAACTTCAGGGCGGTGAACGACACGCTCGGCCACGGCGTGGGCGACCAGGTCCTGATAGCCGTGGCGCGGCGGCTGCGCCGGGCGGTGGGACCGGGCGACGTGGTGGCCCGCGTCGGTGGTGACGAATTCGGCATCCTGCTGCACGCGCAGTCCGCACCGGGCGCCGAGCAGGCGGCCGAGCGGGTCCTGGCCAGGCTGTCACCGTCCGTCCTGGCCGGCGGGCATGAGCTGCTGGTACGGGCGTCCGCCGGGCTGGCCCACGCCACGCGGCCGGCCGCCGGGGCGGCGCCGGGGGTGGACATGGAGTCGTTCCTTCGGCACGCCGACATCGCCATGTCGGTGGCGAAGGACCGGGGCAAGAGCGGTTGGACCGAGTACTCCGAGGACATGAGCGCCAGAATGCTGGAGACGGCCCGGCTGGGCGCCCAGTTGCGCGGCGCGTTGGCCGAGGGGCAGTTCCGGGTGCTGTACCAGCCGATCGTCGAGCTGCTCGAGGGCCGCATCGTCGGCGTGGAGGCGGTGGTGCGCTGGCATCACCCGGAGCGCGGCGTGATCCGGCCCGGCGACTTCCTGCCGGTGGCTGAGGCCACCGGTCTTATTGTGCCGTTGGGCCGATGGGTGCTGTACGAGGCGTGCCGGGCGGCGGCCGGCTGGCCGGGCCGTAGTGGCGACGGGGCCGCGATCTCGGTGAGCGTCAACGTCGCCGGCCGGCAGCTGCAGGAGCCTGGTTTCGTCGCCGAGGTGGCGACGGCCCTGCAGAGCTCCGGCCTGCCCGCCGAACGATTGACCATCGAGGTCATCGAGACGGCTTTGCTCGACGACAACGGCGTGGTGCAGACGCTGCACGAGCTGCGCGCCCTCGGGGTCTGCCTGGCCCTGGACGACTTCGGCACCGCCGCGTCGTCGCTGGGACTCGTGCTGACCTGTCCGATGACATCGCTGAAGCTGGACCGGTCGTTCGTGGTGGGCATCACGTCGGTGCAGCGGCAGGAGGCGGTGGCCACCGCGGTGGTGCAGATGGCGCAGGCACTGGGGCTGCGCGCGGTCGCCGAGGGCGTCGAGACACCGGAGCAGGCCACGCTGTTGCACAGCCTCGGTTACCGGCTCGCCCAGGGCTACCTGTACGCCGAACCGCTGCCCGCGGAGAAGCTGATCGCCGACTGGCTGACCACCGAGGTGGGGCGGGCGGGTTCCACGGTCGCCGGCTGAAACGGCGCGGCCTTTGAGACACGACCTAGAACCGCGCCGGCTCCCGGTAGACGCCCCATTCGGCGCGCAGGGCGTCACAGATCTCGCCGAGGGTGGCCTCGGCGCGGGCCGCGTCCAGCATCGCCGGGATCATGTTCTCGCTGGTCTGGGCCACCTCCACCAGGCGGCGCAACGTCTCCTTCACGCGTACCCCGTCGCGGTTGTTCTTGCGCTGTGCCAGCGCGCGCCGCTGCTCGGCCTCGACCTCGTGTGAGACGCGCAGGATCTCGAGCTCTTTCGCGACGGTGCCGGTGTGGCAGTTGACGCCGACGATCCGCTTGCTGCCCTTTTCGAGAGCCTGCTGGTGAACGAAGGCGGCCTCGGCGATGTTCGCGGTGAACCAGCCGTCCTCGATGCCGCGCAGGATGCCGGCGGTCATCGGCCCGATCGGGTGCCGTTCCGCGGCGCCGAGGTCGAGGATCCGGGCGAAGATCTCCTCGGCCTCCGCCTCGAGCCGGTCGGTCAGCGCCTCGACGTACCAGGAGCCGCCGAGCGGGTCGGCGACGTTGGTCACCCCGGTCTCCTCCATCAGCACCTGCTGGGTGCGCAGGGCGATCTCGGCGGACTCCTCGGTCGGCAGCGCGAGGGTCTCGTCCAGCGCGTTGGTGTGCAGCGAGTTGGTGCCGCCCAGGACGGCCGCGAGCGCCTCCACCGCCGTACGCACGACGTTGTTGACCGGTTGCTGCGCGGTCAGTGACACCCCCGCCGTCTGGGTGTGGAACTTGAGCCAGAGCGCCTTCTCGCTGGTCGCACCGTAGTCGTCGCGCAGCCGGCGGGCCCAGATCCGCCGCGCGGCCCGGAACTTGGCGATCTCCTCGAAGAAGTCGACGTGCGCGTCGAAGAAGAAGCTCAACCCGGGCGCGAACGTGTTGACGTCGAGGCCGCGCGACAGGCCCAGCTCGACGTAGCCGAAGCCGTCGGCCAGGGTGTACGCGAGCTCCTGCGCGGCGGTCGAGCCGGCCTCGCGGATGTGGTAGCCGGAGACGCTGAGCGGCTTGTAGCGCGGGATCTCGGCGGCGCAGTACTCCATCAGGTCGCCGATGAGTCGCAGGTGTGGTTCGGGGCTGAAGAGCCACTCCTTCTGCGCGATGTACTCCTTGAAGATGTCGGTCTGCAGGGTGCCGTCCAACGCCCGCAGCTGAGCACCCTGGCGTTCGGCGGCGGCCAGGTACATGCAGAAGATCGGCACCGCCGGCCCCGAGATGGTCATGCTGGTGGTGACCGTGGCCAGGTCGATGCCGGCGAAGAGCTCCGCCATGTCGGCCGCCGAGTCGATCGCCACCCCGCAGTGGCCGACCTCGCCCAGCGACTGGGCGTCGTCGGAGTCGCGGCCCATCAGCGTGGGCATGTCGAACGCCACGCTGAGCCCCCCGCCGCCCGCGCCGAGGATCGCCTTGAACCGCTCGTTGGTCTGCGATGCGTTGCCGAACCCGGCGAACTGCCGGATGGTCCAGGTCCGCCCGCGATAACCGGTCGCATACAACCCCCGGGTGTACGGGAACTCGCCCGGCCAGCCGATGCGCTCGAACCCCGGGTGATCGGCGCCGTCGGGCGGCCCGTAAACGGGGTCGACGGGCAGGCCGGAGAGGGTGGTGAAGTCGGCGTCCCGCTTGCGCGCGGCGTCGTAGCGCCGTTGCCAGCGCTCCCGGCCGGCGGCGATGTCGGCTGCATCCATGCCGCCATCCTAGAGGCAATACCTGAACGATTACTAAGGCTGAATTTTCGC
>DASQDS010000007.1:0-11060 GCA_035634075.1 Pilimelia sp.
ACGCCGCCGAGAGCGCCCGCGCCAACCGGCGCTGGTGGGACGGGGAGGCGCCGGCGTACCAGGCCGAGCACGGCGAGTTCCTCGGCGACGCCGACCTGCTGTGGTGCCCCGAGGGCCTGCGCGAGGCCGACGCCCGGCTGCTCGGCGACGTGGCCGGCCGCCGGGTGCTGGAGTTGGGCTGCGGGGCGGCGGCGGCCGCCCGCTGGCTGGCCGCCGCGGGTGCCCGGGTCGCCGCCATGGACCTGTCCGCCGGCATGTTGCGGCACGCGGCGGGGGCCGCCGACCGATCGGGGGTCCGCGTACCGCTGGTGCAGGCCGACGCGCTGGCCCTGCCGTTCGGCGCGGACACCTTCGACGTGGTCTGCACGGCGTTCGGCGCCGTGCCGTTCGTGGCCGACTCCGCGGCGGTCCACCGGGAGGTCCACCGGGTCCTGCGGCCGGGCGGGCGATGGGTCTTCTCCGTCACCCACCCGATGCGGTGGATCTTCCTGGACGACCCCGGCGAGGGCGGGCTCGTCGCGGTGCACTCGTACTTCGACCGCCGGCCGTACGTGGAGCACGACGGCGCCGGCCGGCCGACCTACGTGGAGCAGCACCGCACGCTCGGCGACCGGGTGCGCGAGCTCGTCGCGGCGGGTTTCGTGCTGCGGGACGTGCTGGAGCCGGAGTGGCCCGAGGGCCACGAGGGCGTGTGGGGGCAGTGGAGCCCGCTGCGCGGCCGGCTGTTCCCCGGCACGGCCATCTTCGCGGCGGACAAGCCGGTCGGGGCGGCCGCGGGCCCGGGCGGCGGAGTAGCCTGAGCGGGTGAGCGCCGAGCCGATCCCGGTCGACCGGCCCGGGCAGTCGGACCAGTGGCAGCCGGACCAGTGGCAGCCGGGCCCATGGCAGCCGGACCCGGCCCGGCAGCACCAAGCCGACTACACGGTGGAGGACCTGCTCCGCCTACCCCCGGACGCCCCCCGGGTCGAACTCGTCGACGGAGTCCTCCACGGGGTCCCTTCCCCCTCCATCGGTCACCAGGACATCGCCGGGTTGCTGTGGATGTGGTTGCGCCGGCACGCGCCGGACCACCTCACCGCGTCGTTGGCGGTGAGCGTGGGGTTGACGCTGACGGCCAGCCGGCAGCCGGACGTGCTGCTGCGCAACGCCGGGGTGGACCTCACCACGTCCCTGATCATGGCCCACGACGTGATCCTCGCCGTCGAGGTCGTGTCCCCCGGCACCCGGCGCACCGACCGGTTCCTCAAGCCGCGGGAGTACGCCGCCGCCGAGATCCCGTTCTACTGGCGGGTCGAACAGGACCCGGTGCACGTGTACGCCTACCGCCTGGGCGGCCGCACCGGCCCCGAGGGGCGGCGCGACTACGAACCGATGGCCGACAGCGCCGAGCTGCTGGAGCTGGCGAAGCCCTTCGAGATCAAGCTGCCGATCGCGGAGATCACGCCGTAGTTTTCGCCGGTCACGAGCGGGTACCCCGGGCGCATGGCGACGGACGACGAGGCCCTGCGCAAGGGCGACAAGGTCACCTGGCGCAGCCACGGGGAGACCGTTCACGGCACCGTCGAGGAGGAGATCACCGAGCGGACCGAGGCGGCCGGCCGGACGGTGGCCGCCTCCCCGGAGGACCCGCAGTACCGCGTGCGCAGCGACACGTCGGGCCGCGACGCGGTGCACAAGCCGGGGGCGCTCGACCGTGAGTGACGGCGGCGGGGAGGAGGACGCGCAGCGCGGCTTCCGCGCCGCGGTGAACATGACGGCGGGCGAGCTGGAACGCTGGCTGGCGACGGACGAGTCGCGGGCCGTGGGGCAGAAGAAGGACGGCGCCGGCGAGTCCACCGGGCACGCGTCCGGCCGGCGGATCGTCGCGCTCCTGCACACGAGAAAGGACGACCTGACGGCGGACGACGTCGCGCACATGCGGACGGTGACCGGCTACGTGCACCGCCACCTGGCCCAGCGGCCCGACGGCGACGTTGCCGACACGCCCTGGCGGCACTCGCTGATGAACTGGGGCCACGACCCGCTCAAGGTGTGAGCCGTCACTCCGGGGTGGGCTGGAAGATGTCCTCGATGCGGCAGTCGAACGCCTGGGCCAGGCCGAACGCGACCTTGAGGCTCGGGTCGTACTTGCCGATCTCGATGGAGTTGATGGTCTGCCGGGACACGCCGAGCCGGTCGGCCAGCGCCTCCTGCGTCCACCTGCGTTCGGCCCGCAACACCCGCAGGCGGTTGCGCATCAGCGGAACCGGGTCAGCCGCGTCGCCTGGGCGACCGCCCAGGACAGCAGGCCGAACGCCACGACCCACGGCGCCCGCAGCGCCGGCAGGTCGGCGAACGCGTCGATCATGCCGTAGGTGAAGGCGCCGCCGACGGTGACCCAGAAGGCGAGCGCCGACGCTTCGATGCCGACCGTGCGCTCCACGCCCTCCCGGCGCAGCGCCGAGCGGCCGACCACCCCGGCGACGAGCATCAGCCCGAGGACGGCCAGGGCCGCCACGACGCCGGTCAGCCACTCGGGCGACGCGGCGGCGCCCAGCTCGAGCACCACCGCGGCGATGATGCCGCCCGTCCACAGCGCAGTGCCGGACCAGACGGCGACCGACTCCCCTGTCGTCAACCGCGTCACGTCTCGCGCCATGCCGAAATAGTCGCACGTCCTTGTCACCGTGACAAGGACGCTTGTCATGGAGGTGGAGGTCAGTGATCGGCCGAATCCCAGTCGCGGCCGACGCCGACCGAGACCTCCAACGGCACCGACAGCGGGTAGGCGCCGCCCATCTGCGTACGCACCAGCGCCTCCAGCGGCTCCCGTTCGCCCGCCGCCACCTCCAGCACCAGCTCGTCGTGCACCTGGAGCAGCATCCGTGAGCGCAGCCCGGACTCGCGCAGCGCCGCGTCCACCCGGAGCATGGCGACCTTGATGATGTCGGCGGCCGAGCCCTGGATCGGGGCGTTGAGGGCCATCCGCTCGGCCATCTCGCGGCGCTGCCGGTTGTCGCTCACCAGATCGGGGAGGTATCGCCGGCGGCCCAGGATGGTGGAGGTGTAGCCGTCGTGCCGGGCCTGGGCCACGATCTGGCGCAGGTAGTCGCGCACCCCGCCGAAGCGCTCGAAATACTCCTCCATCAGCACCCGCGCCTCGTCGGTGGAGATGCCGAGCTGGCCGGAGAGCCCGAACGCGGAGAGCCCGTACGCCAGGCCGTAGTTCATCGCCTTGATCCGGCGCCGCTGTTCGGGCACCACCTCGGCCACCGGCACCGAGAAGACGGACGACGCCGTGGCGGCGTGGAAGTCGGCGCCCGAGTTGAACGCCTCGATCAGGGCGGCGTCCCGCGACAGGTGCGCCATGATCCGCATCTCGATCTGGCTGTAGTCGGCGGTCATCAGGCTGTCGTTGCCCTCCCCCACCACGAACGCCCGGCGGATGCGCCGCCCCTCCTCCGTGCGGATCGGCACGTTCTGCAGGTTGGGGTCGGTGGAGGACAGCCGGCCGGTCGCGGCGACGGTCTGGAAGAACGTCGTGTGGATGCGGGAGTCGTCGGACACCGACTTGAGCAGGCCGTCCACGGTGGACTTCAGCTTCGCCACGTCCCGGTGGCGCAGCAGGTGCTCCAGGACGGCGTGGCCGGTCTGCGCGTAGAGGCCCTGCAGCGCGTCGGCGTCGGTGGTGTAGCCCGTCTTGATCCGCTTGGTCTTGGGCAGGCCGAGCTCGGTGAAGAGGATCTCCTGGAGCTGCTTGGGCGAGCCCAGGTTGAACTCCCGGCCGACCACCGCGTACGCCGCCTGGGCCGCGGCCTTCACCTCGGCGGCGAAGTGCGCCTCCAGGTCGGAGAGGTAGTGGGTGTCGGCCGCGATGCCGGTGCGCTCCATCGCGGCCAGCACGTCGACCAGCGGCTGCTCCACCTCGGCGAGCAGCCGCTGCGACTCGTCGCCGTCCCGGGCCAGCTCGGCGTCGATCGCCGCCGCGAGGTCGAGCGTGGCGCGGGCGCGCAGCATCAGGTTCTGTTCCGCGACGCCCTCGTCGCCGAGCCCGGTGATGGTGAGCTGGCCGTCCTCCGGCACGTCCACCCGCAGCTCCCGGTGCAGGTAGCGCAGCGCGAGGTCGGTCAGGTCGTAGGTGCGCTGGTCCGGCCGGGCGAGGTAGGCGGCGAGCGCGGTGTCGCGGGCCAGCCCGCGCAGGCTCCAACCGTGCGCGGCGAACGCCAACAGCGCCGGCTTCGCGTCGTGCAGCACCTTCGGCCGCAGCGGGTCGGCGAGCCAGCCGGCCACGGCGGCGTCGTCGGCCGGGTCGAGCGCCGCCGGGTCGAACCAGGCGGCCGGACCGTCGCCGGCGGCCACGGCCACACCGGTCAGCGCGCCGGTCCCCCGGCCGAAGTCGCCGGCGACCGCGACGCCGACCTGCGTACCGGGCGCGGCGTGGGTGGCCAGCCAGCCGGCCACCGCGCCGGGGCCGAGCTGCTGCCCGGCCAGGTCGAAGCCCGCGTCGGCCTCCGGCTCCACCGACTCCAGGTACTGGTACAGCCGGTCGCGCAGGATGCGGAACTCCAGCGCGTCGAACACCTGGTGCACGGCGTCGCGGTCCCACCCCGGCCAGCGCGCGTCCTGCGGGACCAGCGGCAGCTCCAAATCCGACACCAGGCGGTTGAGGTCGTAGTTGCGCAGGACGTCGGCCAGCCGCTCGCGCACGCTGTCGCCGGCCTTGCCCTTGATCTCGTCGGCGTGCGCGACCACGCCCTCCAGGCCGCCGTACTGGTTGATCCACTTGGCCGCCGTCTTGGGCCCCACGCCGGGCACGCCGGGCAGGTTGTCGCTGGACTCGCCGACGAGCGCGGCGAGGTCGCGGTAACGCTCGGGGCTCACGCCGTACCGCTGCATGATCGCGGCCGGATCCATCCGCGCCAGGTCGGAGACGCCCTTGCGGGGGTAGAGCACGGTGACCTGGTCGCCGACGAGCTGGAACGCGTCCCGGTCGCCGGTGCAGATCAGCACGTCCATGCCGGCGTCGCGGGCCCGGCAGGAGAGGGTGGCGATGACGTCGTCCGCCTCGTACCCCTCCTTGCTGACCACCGGCACGCGCAGCGCGGCCAGCACCTCCTGCACGAGGCTCACCTGCCCCGCGAAGTCGGCCGGGCTCTCCGACCGGCCCGCCTTGTACTCCGCGTACTTCTCCGTGCGGAAGGAGCGGCGGGACACGTCGAACGCCACGATGATGTGCGTCGGCTGCTCGTCGCGCAGCACATTGATCAACATCGAGGTGAAGCCGTACACCGCGTTGGTGGCCTGGCCGGTGGTGGTCGAGAAATTCTCCACCGGCAGGGCGAAGAAGGCCCGGTACGCGAGCGAGTGCCCGTCCAGGAGCAGGAGGCGCGGCGTGGACTGTGTCACGCTTGGCGACTCTAGTCCGGCCCCCTGACAGTCCGGCCCGCGACACCCTGCCGGAGCAGGGCCGCGGGCCGGTGCGGGCTCAGGCGACGCCCAGGTACGCCTCCTTGACCGACGGGTCGCGCAGCAGCTCCTGCCCGGTGCCCTCCTTGACGATCCGGCCGGTCTCCAGCACGTACGCCCGGTGGGCCCGGGACAGCGCCTGCTGGGCGTTCTGCTCCACCAGCAGGATCGTGGTGCCCTGCTCGTTGATCTCGGTGATGATCTCGAAGATCTGCTGGATCACCATCGGCGCCAGGCCCATCGACGGCTCGTCCAGCAGCAGCAGCTTCGGCCGGCTCATCAGCGCGCGGCCGACCGCGAGCATCTGCTGCTCCCCGCCGGACAGCGTGCCGCCGGCCTGCTTGCGCCGCTCGGCCAGCCGGGGGAACAGGGTCAGCACCCGGTCGAGGTCCGCCGCCACGGCGGCGGAGTCGCGGCGGGTGTACGCACCCATGTCCAGGTTTTCCAGCACCGTCATGCCGGGGAAGATGCCCCGGCCCTCCGGCGCCTGGCAGATGCCCCGGATGACCCGCAGATCGGCGCGCAGCCGGGTGATGTCGTCGCCGGCGAACCGGACGGTGCCCTCGGCCACCGCCTGCAGGCCGGAGATGGCCCGCATGGTGGTCGTCTTGCCGGCGCCGTTCGCGCCGATGAGCGCCACCACCTCGCCCTCGCCGACGGTCAGGCTGATCCCGTGCAGCGCCTCGATGCGGCCGTACCGCAGCGTCAGGCCCTGGATCTCAAGCAGCATCCGCCGGCACCCCCAGGTAGGCCGCGATCACCTTGGGGTCGTCCCGCACCTGCGCGGGCGACCCCTCGGCGATCTTCTTCCCGAACTCCAGGACCACGATCCGGTCCGTGACGCCCATGACCAGCCGCATGTCGTGCTCGATCAACAGCACGGTGTAGCCCTGCTCGCGGATCTGCCGGATGAGCTGGAGCAGCTCCTCCTTCTCGGCCGGGTTGAACCCGGCGGCCGGCTCGTCGAGGCAGAGCAGTTTCGGCTCGGTGGCCAGCGCCCGGGCGATCTCCAGCCGGCGCTGGTACCCGTACGGCAGGTTGCGGGCCAGGTCGTTGGCCCGGTCCGCGATGCCCACGAAGCGCAGCAGCGCCATGCCCTTGCGCTCCCCGGCCCGTTCCTCCAGCGTGTGCCGCGAGATGCCGAACGTCTTGGCGAACGTCCGGCGGGTCTGCTGCCACGCCCGGACGGCGCCGCCCGGCGCCGTCACGGCCGGCAGCTCGTCCGGCCGCGGCCGGACCCGGTACAGGCGGAACAGTGCCCCCACCACGCTGGTCTTGTGCTGCGAATCCGTCCCGACCATGACGTTCTCGAGCGCCGTCATCTCGGGGAACAGCCGGATGTTCTGGAACGTGCGGGCGATGCCCAGCCGGTTGATCTCGTGCGGCTTGCGGCCGGAGACCCGCTGCCCGTCGAACCGCACCTCGCCGGTGGTCGGCCGGTACACCCCGGTCATCGCGTTGAAGCAGGTCGTCTTGCCGGCGCCGTTCGGCCCGATCAGGCCGAGGATCTCCCCGCGGCGCACCTCGAAGCTCACCTCGTCCAGCGCCACCACGCCGCCGAACCGCAGCGTCACGTGGTCGACCGCCAGCAGCACGTCGTTCCGCGGGTTGTCGGCGTCCGGGCCCTTCACCAGCTCAGACATTGGCGGGTGCCTCCTTCGCGCGGTCCTCGAGCTCGCGGGCCCGCCGCCGGCTGGGGATCAGGCCCTGCGGCCGGATGAGCATGACGAGCACCAGCGCCAGGCCGAACACCAGGTTCCGGTACTCCTCGAAGCCACGGAACCGCTCCGGCAGGTAGGCCAGCAGGAACGCGCCCAGCGCCACGCCCGCCATGTTGCCGGCGCCCCCGACCACCACCATCGCCACGAACAGGATCGACAGCTGCGGGTTGAACTGGGTCGGGTCGATGAAGTTGAAGCGGCTGGCGAACACGAAGCCCGACAGGCCGCCCAGGGCGGCGCCCATCGCGAACGCCCACAGCTTGTACTTGAAGCCGGACACGCCCATCACGCCGGCGGCGTCCTCGTCCTCCCGGATGGCCAGCCACGCCCGGCCGACCCGGCTCTGCTCCAGCCGCCGCACGCCGAACACCATCGCCAGGACCACGGTCAGCGCCAGCCAATACCACGGCTTCACGTCGATGAAGCCGAAGATGTCGTTGTCCGCCGACGGCGCGCCCTGCGGCCCGGGGATGCCCGCGATGCCCTGCGGCCCGCCGGTCCAGCTGGAGTTCCGGGCGACGATCCGGATGATCTCGCCGAAGCCGAGCGTGACGATGGCCAGGTAGTCGCCGCGCAGCCGCAGCGTGGGCCAGCCCAGGATCACACCGGAGATCATCGTCAGCGCGATGGCCAGCGGCAGGCAGACCGCCCAGGCGACGGCCCAGTCCTGCGGCAGGCCCAGCTGGTTCTGCAGAGCCTTGACGACCGGCGACTGGGTGGAGCCGAACAGGGCCACGCTGTACGCGCCGATCGCGAAGAACCCGACGTAGCCGAGGTCGAGCAGGCCGGCCAGGCCCACCACGACGTTCAGGCCGATCGCGACCAGGACGTAGACGGCACAGACGAACAGCACGCCCGCCCAGTTGTTGCCGCCCGGGACGTAGTCGGTGCGCAGCCAGGTCAGGCCGGGGATGCCGAGCAGCGGCAGGTAGTAGAGGAAGCCCACGAACGCGACGAAGGCGACCGCGCGCTGCCAGCGCGGCAGCGCCCGCCACCGGTCCCCCACCCCGCCGGCGAGGTCGCGCCGCCGGTCGTTCCACGAGCGGATGATCTCCATCATGCCCGGGCCCTCCCCAGCGACTCGCCCAGCAGCCCGGTTGGCCGGAACAGCAGCACCACGACCAGCACCACGAACGCCGCCACGTCCTCCCAGTTCGACTGGGTGAGGGTGGCCGCGTACACCTCGACGACCCCGAGCAGCAGGCCGCCCAGCAGCGCGCCGCGCAGGTTGCCGATGCCGCCGAGGACGGCGGCCGTGAACGCCTTGAGGCCCAGCACGAAGCCCACGTTGAACCGGGTGTTGCCGTAACGGATCGCCCACAGCAGCGCCGCCACGCCCGCCAGGAGTCCGCCGAGCAGGAAGATCAGAACGATCACCCGGTCCTTGTTTACGCCCATCAGGGCCGCCGTGTCCGGGTTCTGCGCGACCGCCCGCACGCCGCGCCCGTACCGGGTGCGGTTGATGAACTGGTCCAGGCCCGCCATCATCACCAGCGCCGACACGAAGATGATGAATTGGATGTTGGTGACGTCGGTCCCGCCGACGGAGAACAACACGTCCTGCTTGATCACGGCCGGCATGCCGACGACCAGGCGCTGCGAGCCGAGGCCGTCGCCCTGGAAGAAGCGGGCCAGCCAGACGCCGTACGCCTCGCTGAGCACCAAAGAGACGCCGATCGCGGTGATCAGGAAGATCAGCGGCGGGGCGTTCATCCGGCGGAGCCGGCGGTACGCGATGCGCTCCGTCGCCACCGCCGTCAGGCCCGAGGCGGCCATCGCCGCCGCCAGCCCGGCCACGAGCAGGAGGATGAGCGTGCCCACCGGTGGGGAGTCGGTGGCGCCCATCGCGGTCCACACGCCGACGACGGCGAAGGTGCCCACCATGAAGACCTCGGAGTGGGCGAAATTGATCAGCTTGAGGACGCCGTAGACGAGCGTGTAGCCCAGCGCGACGAGGGCGTAGATGGCGCCCTTGGCCAACCCGTCGACGGTGTGCTGCCCGAAGTGGCCGAACAGTTCGTCAAAGTTCACTAGACACTCCCTCTCCACCGCACGCGGCCGGGGGGAAAACCCCCCGGCCGCGCCCCGATGGCGTCGATCAGCTGAGCGAGACCTCCTGCTGCGGCGTGATGGCGCCGCCCTTGATCTCGTACGCCCAGATCACGACCTTGGACTTGTCGACGTCCCCGTTGTCGGCGAACTTGATGTACTTCGACACGCCCTGCTTGTCGTAGGCGTCCACCCACTCGAGCAGGCCCTTGCGGGTGCCCTTGCCGGCCTTGATGCCCTCCAGCAGGATGTTGGCCGCGTCGAAGCCCTCGGCGCCGTAGGACCCCGGCGCGATGCCGAACTTCTTCTCGAAGTCGGCGGCGAACGTGCCCCCAGCCTCCGAGGCGGGCAGGCAGGGGCACGTCACGATCGCGCCCTCGGCGCCCGCGCCGGCGCCCTTCGGGAAGTTGGGGTCGTAGAGGCCGTCGAAGCCCAGGAACTTCGCGGTCACGCCGGCCGCGCGCATCTGCTTGAGCAGCGGCGCCGCCTCGTTGGTGTAACCGCCGTAGGCGACCACGTCCGCCCCGGCCGACTTGATCTTGCCGATCGTGGCGTCGAAGTTCTGCTGGTCCTTCTGGATCCGGTCCTCGCCGGCCACCGCGCCGAGGCCCTTCTTGACCTCGGCGATGATGCCCTGGCCGTAGGTGGTGCCGTCGTCGACGACGAACGGCTTGGTCGACTTCAGCACGTTCTTGATGTAGACGACCGCGGCGGCACCCTGGGTGCCGTCGTTGCCGACCACCCGGTGGAACGCCTTGTTCGTGCCGGCGGTGAGCTCGGTGGCGGTCGCCGACTGGCTGACCATCACCATGCCGGCGGCCTCGAACTGGGTCATCGTGGCCTTGGACTCGCCGGAGAAGCCGCCGCCGATGACGGCGAGGAACGACTCGTCCTGCACGATTCCGTTCGCGATACCCGTCGCCTGGTCCGGCGCGCCCTGGGTGTCGAACTCCTGCAGCGTGATGTCGCAGTCCGCGTTCTTCTGCTTGAACTGCTCGAACGCCAGCTTGATCCCGTTCAGCGACGGGATGACGAGGCCGGAGTCACCACCGGTGAAGGCCCCGAACGTGGCGATCTTGCCAGTGCACTTCGCGGCACCGGTGGCATCGGTGGCCGGGTCGTCGCCACCCGAGTCCTGGCAACCGGCTGCGGCGAGCATCCCCGTAATTGCGAACGCGACGCCGAGCGTCCGTACAAACTTTCGCCTCACGGCTACCTGACCTCCTCAAGATGCAGGCGGCGCCGGGCCCGGGCAGCAGGACAACCGATGTTTTCGCGTCGTTCTCCGCCCGGCGTGCAACCGCCCGCCTGCGTTGCGGGCTCGTGATGGCGCAGCGTATCCGAGGCCCGAGAAATCCCGAAAGAGCTACGACGCAGGGGTGCGAAAACGTTACAAAGGAAAGCCCCGCCGGCGCTCGCTCCGTAACACCCAGGGCCCCTTACCGGCCCTGACCGGCCCGGGTCAGCGGGCCGTCGGTGACCCACACCCGCCCACCGCCACCGTCGTCGGCGAGCAGCACCGTGCGCTCGGCCGTCGCGGCCACGGCCACGTCCCGCTCGGCGCCCGCCGGCAGCGGCGCCGGCGCTGCCACCGGCCGCCACGCCCGGCCGGCGTCGGCGGACAGCCA
The DNA here is from genome assembly GCA_035634075.1 of Pilimelia sp. Classification (GTDB taxonomy): domain Bacteria; phylum Actinomycetota; class Actinomycetes; order Mycobacteriales; family Micromonosporaceae; genus DASQDS01. The sequence continues at coordinate 10,844 of DASQDS010000007.1, forward strand.
CAGCGTGTGGACGGAGCCGTCGGACACGGCGGTGAGCAGCCCGCCCGGTGCCGCGGTCAGCCCCGTCACCACCGGGATGCCGCCGGCCAGCCGCCCGAACCGCCCGGCGGCCAGCCAGCCGCCGCCGCCGTCGCGCCAGGCGGCGACCGTCTCGCCCCGCGGCCCCGCCGCGACCGCCGCGCCACCGACGGGGGCGACTCGGCGGAGCTCGTCGTGT
>DASQDS010000008.1:0-8450 GCA_035634075.1 Pilimelia sp.
GAGGCCGCCGCGTTCGCGCCGCCACGGCGAGTTGGCGTACGGGCTGCCGGGCTGGAACGCCGACGACAGGCGGGTGGCCCGCGCACCGTGCCACGGCCCGTCGCCGGCGAGCCCGGTCAGGAAGTCCTCCACCGTCGGGAAGAACCGGCTGGTGAAGAACACCACCGACGCCAGCCCCCGGTCGCGCACCGCGGCCACCACCCGGTCGGCGGCGGCGACGTCCAGCGCGAGCGGCTTGTCCAGCAGCAGGTGCCGGCCGGCCGCGGCGGCGCGGGCGGCGAGCTCCGCCTGCACGTCGGGCGGCAGCGCGACCGCCACCGCGTCCACGTCGGCGATCAGGGCGTCCACGTCGTCGTACGCGCGGACGCCGTACCGGGTGGCCAGCGCCTGCGTCTTGCCGGCGTCGCGGCCCCAGACCCCGACGAAGTCCGCCTCGGGGTGGACCGCCAGGGCGGCGGCGTGCGTCTCGGCGGCCCAGTAGCCCGTGCCCAGCAATCCGAAGGTCATCGTCACGCACCCATCCTGCCTGGTGCGCGCCCGCCCCGCCCGGGCGCATAGCGCCCGCATAGCCGACGGATACGACGAGCCCTGAGGCTGGACCCACTGCCAGCCACGACAGCCTCGGAGGATCCCTGTGACACCACTCACCCGCCGGAACGTCGCGATCGCCGCCACGGCCGGCGCGGCCCTGTCCGTTTTGCTGCTCCCGGCCCCCGCCATGGCGGACACAGCGGCCTGCGCCCTGACCGCCGCGACGGCCGAGTGCAAGACGGCCGACCTGCCGGCCAACGCGCGGCACCAGGCACTGCACGTGACGACGGTGGCGCGCGGCCCGGCGGCCGTGGACTGTGCCGTGGTGGAGACCGTCACGGGCAAGGAGGTCGGCCGCCTGCGCAGCACCGGTCAGCCGGTGACCCAGGTCATCCGCGGCGTGGCCGGCTCGTACCACCTGCGTTGCCGGCAGGACGGCCCCGTCTGGGGTGCCGGCGGGGGCGAGCTGCGCAACGACACCCTCCTCGTCAGGTAGCGGCGGCGGGCGCCGACGTAGCATGTGGCCGTGAACGGCGCCCTGGCCACGGCCACCATCGTCGCGGGACTCACGCTGGCCGCATGGGGCGGGCTCACCGCCCTGCTCGACCGCCCGCCGGGGCGCACCCACGTGTGGGGCGCGGGGCTGGTGGAGGCGCTGCTCGCCGCCCTCGCCGGCAGTGTGCTGATCGGCCTGGCGGGCGGCGGCACGGTGGCCGAGCCGGTGCTGTTCGCCGGTTACCTGCTCACCACGCTGGCCCTGCTGCCGGCCGCGGTGATCCTCGCCCGGATGGAGCCGAGCCGCTGGGGCAGCGCGATCGTCGGCGGCGCCGCCCTGGTCGTACCCGTGCTGATCCTGCGCCTGCAGCAGCTGCATGGCTGAGACAAACGCCGGCCCGGGGCGCCTGCTGATCGGGGTGTACGGCCTGTTCGCCGTGGCCGCCGGCGCCCGCGCCGGCGTGCAGATCGCCACCCGCTTCGCCGACGCCCCGGTGGCGTACACCCTCTCCGCGCTGGCGGCGCTCATCTACCTGGCGGCCACCGCCGGGCTGGCGCTCGGCGACCGCCGGGGCCGGCGGCTGGCGCTCGCCTGCTGCACCGTCGAGCTCGCCGGCGTCCTCGCGGTGGGCGCGTCCAGCCTGGTCTGGCGGGACGCGGTCCCGGACGCGACGGTGTGGTCGGGGTTCGGCGCGGGGTACGGGTTCGTGCCGCTGGTGCTGCCGGTGCTCGGGCTCGCCTGGCTGCGCCGCACCCGGCCCGCCGTCACGAGGTGACGGGCGAGGGGTCGCGCCGCAGCCGGATCCAGCGGTAGCCGTGGCCGGCCAGCTCCAGGCTGTCCAGCCCGCCGGGCTCGGCGTAGTCGGAGTCGGCGAGCACGTCGTTCGGCGACTCGGCCTCCGCCGCGAGCGACCCCAGGTCCACCTTCACCGTGTCGGTGCCGAGGTTGTGCAGGAACAGCATCGTCCCGGTCGGCCCGTCCGCCCGGTGCACCAGCACCCCCGGCGGGGTGAGCACGTCGACGTGCCGGCAGGAGCCGGAGCCGACCTCCGGCGCCTCGCGGAGTGTCCGGATCATCCGCTCGAACCAGGCCAGCAGGGAGTCGGCGTCGCCGCGCTGCGCGGTGACGTTGACCGTCTCGAAGCCGTAGCCGCCGCCGCTGATCACCGGCCGCACCAACGCATCCGGCTCCGCCGTGGAGAACCCGGCGTTGGGCAGGACCGACCACTGCATCGGCGTGCGGATCGCCTCCCGACCCGGCAGCGAGAGGTCCTCGCCCATGCCGATCTCCTCGCCGTACCGCAGCACCGGCGTGCCCCGCAGGCTGAACTGCAGTGCGTACGCCAGCCGCAGCCGGCGCTGGTCCCCGCCGAGCATGGGCGCGAGCCGGCGGCGGATCCCGCGGTCGTAGAGGCGCATGTTCTCGTCCGGCCCGAACTCGGCGTAGACGGCCTCGCGCTGCTCGGCCGTCAACCGGGACAGGTCGATCTCGTCGTGGTTGCGCAGGAACGTGGCCCACTGGCCGCCGTGCGGCAGCGCCGGTGTGTCCCGCAACGCGTCGATGATGGGCTCGGGGTCGCGCCGGGCCAGGGCCAGCATCAGCCGCCCGTTGAGCATGAAGTCGAAGAGCATGTGCAGGCGGTTGCCGGAGCCGCCGCCGTCACCGAAGTACTGAGCCAGGCCGTCCGGCTCGACGTTCGCCTCGGCCAGCAGCACCGCGTCGCCGCGTCGCCACTGTACGTGCGAGCGCAGGTCGGTGAGGAAGTCGAAGTCCTTCGTCGCGTCCGGGACGCCGGGCTCGGTGCGCTCGATGATGAACGGCGCCGCGTCCATCCGGAAGCCGGCGACGCCGAGTTGCAGCCAGAACGCGACGATCTTCTTGATCTCGGCGCGGACCCTGGGGTTGGCGATGTTCAGGTCCGGCTGGAAGTCGTAGAAGCGGTGGTAGAACCACGCGCGCGCGGTCTTGTCGTACGTCCACGTCTCCTTCTGCTCGCCCGGGAAGACCATGCCCTGGCGGCGGTCCGGCGGCTCGGTCTCCGACCAGACGTACCAGTCCCGGTACGGCGAGTCGGGCGACGACCGGGCGGAGACGAACCACGGGTGCTCGTCGGAGGTGTGGTTCACGACCAGGTCGATGATGACCTTGATGCCGCGGTTCCGCGCCTGGTGCAGCAGCTCGGCGAAGTCGCCGAGCGTGCCGAACCGGGGGTCGACGTTGTAGAAGTCCGTGACGTCGTACCCGTCGTCCCGACCCGGCGAGGGGTGGATCGGGTGCAGCCAGAGGCACGTCACACCAAGCCGGGCGAGGTAGTCGAGACGGCCGATGAGGCCCTGGACGTCACCGACCCCGTCGCCGTCGGAGTCGGCGTACGTGTCGATGTCGAGGCAGTAGACGACAGCCTCGGAGTACCAGCGTTCGGCCATCGTCCCGGCTTTTCCGAGTGGCCCGCGCCGCAAACCTCGGCCCGCGTGCCGCCGGTCGGCGCGCCGGATGGAATCATCGGGGCCGGAGCACAGGAAAACGCTTGCCCGGCGCCGGCCACCGGCGCCTGACGATGAAGGAACCGATGGCCACCATCTACGACGTCGCCCGCCGTGCGGAGGTCTCCCCCGCCACGGTGTCCCGGGTGGTCAACGGCCACGCCAACGTCGACCCCGGGCTGGCCGAACGCGTGCGCGCCGCGATGGCGGAGCTGGACTACCGCCCCAACGCGGTGGCCCGCAACCTGCGCCGCAGCCGGACCAGCCTCTGGGCGGTGATCATCTCCGACATCGGCAACCCCTTCTTCACGTCCATGGTCCGCGGGGTGGAGGACGTGGCACAGGCGGCCGGCTTCTCCGTCGTGCTGTGCAACACGGACGAGAACGCGGCCAAGGAGAGCCAGTACGTCAGCGCGGCGCTCAGTGAGCAGATGGCCGGTGTGATCATCTCACCGTCCGGGCCGGCCACCGGAGTCAACCGGCTGGTGGACGCCCGGGTGCCGGTCGTCGCGATCGACCGCCAGCTGCGCAACGCGGCGGTGGACACGGTGGGGGTGGACAACGAGCACGGCGCCGAGCTGGCGACCGCCCACCTGCTCGAGGGCGGTTACCGGCGGATCGCCTGCATCACCGGGCCCCGGCGGCTGTCCACCGCCACGCAGCGGTTGCGCGGCTACGAGCGGGCGCTGCGGGCCGCCGGCCTGCCGGCCGACCCGGCCCTCGTCCGGCACGCCGACTTCCGCGCCGACGGCGGCTACCGCGCGATGGCCTCGCTGCTGGCGGACGGTGCCCGGCCGGACGCGGTGTTCGCCACCAACAACCTGATGACGATGGGCGCGCTGGAGTGCCTGGCGGATTCCCGGGTCGCTGCCGGGTTCGGCGTGGTGGGGTTCGACGACGTGGCGTGGGCACACCTCGTCCGGCCCTCGCTGACCACCGTGGCGCAGCCGACGTACGAGCTCGGCCGCACGGCCGCGGAGCTGCTGACGGCGCGGATCGCCACGCCGACGCGCCGCCCGTCCACGGTGACGCTGCACACCAAGCTGCAGGTGCGGGACAGCTCCACGCCGCGGCGGTGAGCCGGGACACGTTCAGTCTCGGCGCGGCGGGGTAGGCAAACATTGATCGCCTACCGGAGGGCACCCACGATGGCCGAGCCCGCTTCCACCCAGCCGACGGACCTCGGTGGTCTGACCGGCTGGGTCGCCGGCGTCATCGAGCGCCTGGGCGAGGTGGGGGTCGGCCTGCTGGTCGCGTTCGAGAACCTGGTGCCCCCCGTGCCGAGCGAGCTGGTGCTCACGATGGCGGGCTACCTGGCCAGCGCGGGCCGGGTCGACCTGCTCCTCGTGCTCGTCGCGGCCACTGCCGGTTCCGTGTCCGGCGCCCTGGCGCTCTACTGGCTCGGCCGCGCGGTGGGCGAGGAGCGGTTGCGGCGCTGGCTCGACCGGGTGCCGCTGATGGACCGGGCCCAGCTGGACAAGGCGGACCGGTGGTTCGACCGGTACGGGCACTGGGCCGTGCTGGTCGGCCGGATGATGCCGGTCGTACGCAGCCTCGTGTCCGTCCCGGCCGGCGCGGCGGGCATGCCCCTGCGCCGGTTCGTGGCGCTGACGACGCTGGGCAGCGGCGTCTGGAACGCCCTGTTCGTCGGCCTGGGCTACGGGTTGGGCTCCCGGTGGCAGGAGGTCGAGCGGTACAGCACCTGGTTCGACGCCGGCATCCTGGCGTTCTTCGCGGTGGTCGTGGGCACCTGGGTGGTCAAGCGCGTGCGGGCCACCCGCCGGTCGCGGGCCGCCGTGTAGAGCGCGCGGGCCGCCGTGTAGAGCGCGCGGGGCGTAGCGGCGCGCGGGGCGTAGCGGCGCGCGCGGCGTAGGGCGCGCGCCGCGTTTCCGCCGACGAGGCCCCGGGTAGGGGTGCACGATGACCGAGACCACCCCCGACGCGTCCGGCCGCCCCGTGGAGATCACCCCGCCGCCGGAGCTGTTGACGGTCGGCGTCGAGGAGGAGTTTCTCCTCGTCGACCCCGGGACGGGGCGGGCGGTGCCGGCAGTGGAGGAGGTCTACGCGCAGGTGCCGCCCCAGCTCAGGGGACAGGTCCAGCACGAGTTCGTGACCATGCAGATCGAGATCGGCAGCGCGCCGGTCGTGGGTCTCGACGCGCTCGGCCGCTCGCTGCGGGCGCTGCGTGAGGCGCTGGCCGCCGCCGCCGACCGGGCCGGCGTACGCCTGGTGGCCATCGGCACCGCGCCCGTCGGCGGCGACCCGGCGGCGCCCGTCGTGGACATGCCCCGCTATCACCGGATGGCGGACTTCTACGGCGCGCTCACCCCGCGCCCGGGGCTCAACGGGCTGCACGTGCACGTCGGCATCGCCGACCGGGAAACGGGCGTGCAGGTCATCAACCACCTCCGCCCCTGGCTCCCGCTGCTGCAGGCCGCCACGGCCAACTCGCCCTACTTCGACGGGACCGACACCGGCCACGCCAGCTGGCGCTCCGTGCTCTGGAACATGTGGCCGACCGTTGGCCCGCCGCCGTACCTGTCCTCGGCCGAGGAGTACGACGATCTCCTCGCGCGGCTCATCGACACCGGCGCGATGCTCGACGAGGGGATGCTCTACTGGTACGCCCGGCTCTCCTCGCACCTGCCCACCGTGGAGCTGCGGCTCGGCGACGTCTGCCCCACCGTCGACGACAGCCTCCTGCTGGCCGCCCTCGTCCGCGGGCTGGTGGCCACCGTGCTGGCGGACGTCGGCGCGGGCCGGGAGGCCGAACGGGTGCCGCACCACCTGCTCACCGCGGCGCACTGGCGGGCCGCCCACGACGGGCTGGAGGGCGGCGCCGTGGACCCGCTGACCGGCCGGGAGCTGCCCGCCTGGGAGCTGCTGCGGCGCCTCGTCGACCGGGTGACGCCCGCCCTGGAGCGGCACGGCGACCTGGCCGCGGTCACGCTGCTGCTCGGCCGGCTGCGGGCGCACGGCACCGGGGCCGCCCGGCAGCGGGCCCTGGTGGAGCGCGCGGGCGACGTGGCGGCGGTCCTGCCGTACCTCGCCGACGCGACCCGCGGGTGACCGCCCGTCAGCGGGTGACCGCCCGCCGGCGGGTCACCGAGCCCGCACCCCGGCCGGACCGCGCATAATGCCCGGCATGGAGCGGCTCGTGGTCATCGGCGCCGACGCCGCCGGCATGTCGGCGGCGTCGCAGGCGCGGCGCCGGCGGGGGCCGGCCGAGTTGGACATCGTCGCGTTCGACCGCGGCCACTTCAGCTCGTACTCGGCCTGCGGCATCCCGTACTGGATCTCCGGCGTGGTGGCCGACCGGGACGCCCTCATCGCCCGCGACCCGGCCACCTTCCGCACCGAGCACGCGATCGACGTGCGGGTCCGGCACGAGGTGGTCGGCATCGACCTGGACCGCCGCGAGGTGACGGCCCGGCGGCTGGACGCCGGCGGCGAGGTCCGCGTCGGGTTCGACCAGCTCGTGTACGCGGCCGGCGCCGTCCCCATCCGCCCCTCCTGGGCCGGCGCGGCTCCCGACGACGGCGGTCCTTCCGACGGCGTGCACGGCGTCTTCGGCGTCCAGACGCTGGACGACGGCGCGGCGGTGCGCGCCTGGCTGGACGGCGACCCCGCGCCGCGGACCGCCGTGGTCGTGGGCGGCGGCTACATCGGCGTCGAGATGGCCGAGGCAATGGTCCAGCGCGGGCTGGCCGTCACGCTGCTGGAGCGCGCCGCCCAACCGTTGTCCACGGTGGACCCCGACATGGGCGAGCTGGTCCGCGACGCCATCTGCGGGCTGGGCATCGACGTGCGCACCGGCGTCACGGTCACCGGCGTGCTGGCCGGCGACGGGGGGCGGGTGTCCACCGTGGTCACCGACGCCGGCCCCGTGCCGGCCGACGTGGTGGTGCTCGGTCTGGGCGTACGACCCAACACCGCGCTCGCCGCGGCCGCCGGCCTGCCCCTGGGCGACAGCGGCGCCATCCGCACCGACCTGCGCATGCGGGTTCCCGGCGTGGACGGCGTGTGGGCGGCGGGCGACTGCGTGGAATCCGTGCACCTCGTCACCGGGCAGCACGTGCACGTGCCGCTGGGCACGCACGCGAACAAGCAGGGCCGGGTTGCCGGCATCAACATCGGCGGCGGGTACGCCACCTTTCCGGGCGTGCTCGGCACGGCGGTCACCAAGGTGTGCGACCTGGAGGTCGGGCGCACCGGCCTGCGGGAGCGGGAGGCCGCCGCGGCCGGGTTCGCGTACGTGACCGCGCGGATCGAGTCGACCAGCCGGGCCGGGTACTTCCCCGGCGCCCGCTGGATGACCGTCAAGCTGATCGCCGAACGGCGCACCGGCCGCCTCCTGGGCGCCCAGATCGTCGGCCGACAGGACGCGGCCAAGCGCATCGACGGGCTCGCGGTCGCCCTGCACAACCGAATGACCGTGGACGAGCTGACCACGCTTGACCTGGGCTACGCGCCGCCGTACGCGCCGGTCTGGGACCCGGTGCTGGTGGCGGCCCGCAAGGCGGCGGACGCGGTGCACGCCGCCGCCTGACCCGCCGGGCCGCGCGGCGGTTGGCAGGTCGGGCACCAGTACGCGTTGCGGCCGGCCAGGGTCCCCCGGCGCACCGGCGTGCCGCAGACCAGGCACGGCTGGTCGGTGCGGCGGTAGACGTACACCTCGCCGCCGTGCCGGTCCACCCGCGGCGCCCGCCGCATCGCCGCCGGGGTGTGCCGGGTGTGCACGGTGTCGATGCGCCCCCGGGCCACCCCCTCGGCCATCAGCTCCCGCAGGTCCGCCCACAGCTCCCCCCAGGCCGCCGGGGCCAGCTCCCGGCCGGGGCGGTCGGGCGCGATCCCGGCCCGGAAGAGCACCTCGGTGACGTACACCAGCCCGGCGCCGGCCACGATGGACTGGTCGAGCAGCAGGCCGCCCAGCGCCACGG
>DASQDS010000009.1:0-23598 GCA_035634075.1 Pilimelia sp.
GGGAGCCCGCCCCCGCCGGGCGCGGCCGGCCGCTCGTGGCCCCGGCGTGACGCTGCCGGCCACGCCACGTTCGTACCCGTCGATCCCTTCGCCGTCGGCCTTCCCCCTGCCCGCCGAACCGCCCGGTCCACAGCCGGGGTCGGCGGCCGGTGGGGTGCCGGGTACGCTGTCGAGGATTTGTGTCCTCCAGCAGTGGAGATCGCGGTGAAGCTCTCGATCCTGATGCCGGTCTACAACGAGGAAGAACGCATCGCCGACGCCCTGAAGCAGGCGCTGGCGGTCGACTACCCGTGCGACATCGAGCTGGTGGTCGTCGATGACGGCAGCCGCGACGGCACCGCGGAGGTCCTCGGCCGGGTCGACGACAGCCGGCTGCGGGTGATCACGCACCCGCGCAACGCGGGCAAGGGCGCCGCGATCCGTACGGCGGTCGCCAGCGCCGAGGGCGAGTACATGGTCATCCTCGACGCCGACCTGGAGTACGACCCGCAGGACATCCCGCGGCTGCTCGCGCCGGTGCTCGACGGGCGCGCCGAGGTCGTCTACGGCAACCGCACGTTCGGCAGCCACAGCGCCTACTCGTTCTGGTACGTGATGGGCAACAAGGCCGTCACCACCGCCGCCAACGTGCTGTTCAACTCCTACATCGGCGACCTGGAGACCTGCTTCAAGCTGATGCCCATCGCGGTCTACCGCTCGCTCGAGGTGCGCTCCAACGGTTTCGGCATGGAGGCGGAGGTCACCGCCAAGCTGCTGCGCCGCCGGGTTCGGCCGTACGAGGTGCCGATCAGCTACCGCGCCCGCACCCGCGACGAGGGCAAGAAGATCACTTGGAAGGACGGCGTCGAGGCGCTGTTCATCCTCGGCCGCGAGCGCGTCAGGCGGCCAGGAAAGCGGTGATCGAGCGCCGCAGGCCGGCCGCGTCCAGGCCGTGCCAGCGGGCGTGGTCCGCCGGGCTGCCGTAGCGGCGCAGATCGGTGCGGCCGACGCCGAGGGCCAGCAGCCGATGCGGTACGCCGGCCAGCGCCTCCGCCACCTGCCGCGCGGACGAGCCGGCGTGGTAGGGCTCGACCAGGATGACGTCCCGCCCGACCAGCGCCCGCAGGCCGGCCCCGTCGAACGGCCGCGGCGTGTGCGTGTACGCCACCGTCACGTCCAGGCCCGTGACGGCGCGCAGCACCGGGTGCAGCATCGGCCCCACCGCCACGATCACCGGCGCCCCGGGGCGGCCCCGGTGGATCGGCACCATCCCGGCGCCGAGGTGCGGCAGGTCGTTGCGCTGGCTGCTCAGCCGCACGTAGACCGGGTCGTCCGTGCGGGCCGCCGCCCGCAGTGCGCGGTCCACCTCATCGGGGTGGCCCGGCACGTGCACCGTCCAGCCGTCGAGGGTGTCCAGCAGTGCCACGTCCCCGGGGGACATGTGGGTGCGGCCCTCCGCCGAGGCATCGTACGAGCCGCCGATGCTGACCAGCACCGCCCCCACGCCCTGGTGGCCCAGGTCCAGCTTGATCTGCTCGTACGCGCGGTCGATCAAGAACGGGGCGTACGAGTGGGCGATCGGCCGTAGCCCGGTCAGCGCCAAGCCGCCGGCCACCCCGATCATCAGCTGCTCCCGGATGCCGACGTTGAGCACGCGGTCGGGGTGCCGCCGCCCAGCCGACGCGAACGCGTCGGCCGAGATGTCGGCCAGCACGACGGCGGTGCGCGGGTCCTCAGCCAGCAATTCGGTCGTCGTCCGGACGAAGCGCTCACGCATGGCTCCTCCTGTCGTCGGTGCTCGGGATGCTGCCGATGATCGGGCTGCCGATGATCGGGCTTGCGGCGTCGATTCGGGCGATGACGGCGTGCGGGGCCCTCTGCTCCGGCCGGCGCAGCGCGCGCTCGATGGCGTTGTGGTCCCGGCCGTCGACCGTGGTCGCCGTCCACCCGTTGACCTCGAACCGGCTGGCGATCCCGCCCGGCCAGCTGTGCGTCGCCGAGGCGTTGTCCACCACGACCGCCGTGAGGCTGGCCAGGCCGGTCGCACCGGCGTACGCGATCGCCTCGTGGTTGCTGCCCTCGTCCAGCTCGGCGTCGCCGGTCAGCACGTACACCCGCGGGGTGAACAGGCCCTGCGCGCGCAGGCCGAGCGCCATCCCGACGCCGAGGCCGAGGCCGTGGCCCAACGAGCCGGAGCCGATCTCCACGCCCGGGATGAGCACGCGGTCCGGGTGGTGCCCGAGGCGGCTGTCGGTGCCGGCCATGTCGTCCAGCCAGTCCGCGGGGAAGAAGCCCTTGGCTGCCAGGACCGCGTAGTACCCCGCCGGCCCGTGGCCCTTCGAGAGCAGGAACCGGTCCCGGTCCGGGTCGTCCGCCGTGGCCGGGGACACCCGGAGGACCCGGTCGTAGAGCACCCACAGGACGTCCAGCGTGGAATGCGCGCTGGGCGCGTGCTTCCGGTCGCCGGTCACCCTGCCCAGCAGCGGCAGCAGCCGGGCACGCGGGTCTGCCGCCGTCGTGTTCGCCGTTGTCACCGTCATGCGGATAGCGTGCAAGTTCAACCATGGTTGAGCTCAAGGGTGGTGTGATGCAGGGTACGTTGACGATCGGGGAGTTGTCCGCCCGCAGCGGGGTGGCGCAGTCCGCGCTGCGCTACTACGAACGGCTCGGACTGATCCGCGCTGGGCGCACGACCGGCAACCAGCGGCGGTACGAGCGGGCGGAGCTGCGCCGGGTCGCGTTCATCCGGATCGCCCAGCAGGTCGGAGTGTCACTGGAGGAGATCCGCGACGCGCTGGCCTCGCTGCCGGAGGCCCGGACGCCCACCCGGCAGGACTGGGCCACGCTGTCGGCGAGCTGGCGGGCCAAGCTCGACGCGCGCATCCACCTGCTGGAGCGGCTCCGCGATCAGCTGACCGGCTGCATCGGCTGCGGCTGCCTGTCGCTGGACAACTGCGGGCTGCACAACGCCAACGACGAGTTGGCCGCCCTCGGCCCGGGCCCGCGCGTCCTCCTCCGCCGCTGACGCCCAGCTCGCCGGCTGCGCGGCTGCGTCACCGCTCGTCGGCGACCAGGAGGATCTTGCCGAGGTGGTCGCCGGACTCCAGCACCCGGTGCGCCTCGGCGGCCCGCCGCAGGGGCACCGTGCGGTCGATCACCGGACGGATGGCCCCGGACTCGACCAGCGGCCACACCTGCTCGCGTACCCCCCGTACGATCTCGGCCTTTTCCCTGGTGGGCCGGGCCCGCAGCGTGGTCGCGGAGATCGACCCCCGCTTGGCCATCAGCGCGCCGAGATTCAGCTCGGCGGCCCGCCCGCCCTGCATGCCGATCACCGCGATGCGGCCGTTCGGGGCCAGGGCGGCGATGTTCCGGTCGAGGTACGCGGCGCCCATGATGTCGAGCACCACGTCGGCGCCGCCCAGCCGGCCGGCCTGCTCGGCGAAGTCGTCGGTCGGGTAATCCACCGTCACGTGCGCGCCGAGCTGCTTGAGCCGCTCGTGCTTCGACCGGCGCGCCGTCGTGATCACCCGGCAGCCGAGCGCCACCCCGAGCTGGATCGCGAAGGTGCCGATCCCGCTGCCGCCGCCGTGCACCAGCAGCGTCTCGCCCTTCACCAGGCCGGCGCGCAGCACGACGTTGGACCAGACGGTGCACGCGACCTCCGGCAGCGCCGCCGCCTGGGTGACGGTCAGGCCGCGCGGGATCGGCAGCACCTGGCCGGCGGGCACGGCGACCTTCTCCGCGTACCCGCCGCCGGCCAGCAGCGCGCAGACCTGCTCGCCCGAGCCGGCGATCGTGCCGGAAACCTCCAGGCCGGGGTACGGGGGCGCGCCCGCCGGCGGCGGGTACTGACCCCGGCGTTGCATCATGTCGGCACGGTTCACGCCCGCCGCGCACACCTCGATGAGCACCTCGTCGGGCCGCGGCTCCGGGTCCGGCACCTCCGCCCAGACCAGTGCGTCGGGGCCGCCCGGCTCGGGGATGGTGATCGCGTGCATGGTCAAGTTCTACCCGGTCGGTCCCGTCGGCCGCCGGGCGGGCTCGTGCTCCGCCAGGCGCGCGACCGCCCCGGCCAGGACCCGGGCGCGCGTCTCCGCGGTGCGGGCCTTGAGCAGCGAGAGGATCACGGCGTACCGGTCGGACCGGCCGAGGCGCTCGAACGCGGCGTGCGCGCGGGCGTCGCCGGCCAGGGCCGCCGCGAGATCCGGCGGTACGGTCGCCGTGCGCTGCGGCTCGTACGCCGCCGCCCACCGCCCGTCCGCCTTGGCGGCCGCCACCTCCGATAGCCCGGCGGGCCGCATCCGGCCGGCCGCCACCAGCGCGTCCACCTTGCCCACGTTCACCTTCGACCAGGAACTCCCCGGCCGGCGGGGCGAGTACCGCTGGAGGAACGACACGTCGTCGTACGCGCGGCGCTGACCGTCGATCCAGCCGTGGCAGAGGGCCACGTCCAGCGCGTCGGCGATCGCGATCAGGGCGACCCCCGAATGCCGCTTGCCGATCCGCAGCCACGCCTCGGGCCGCTCCGCGTGGTGCGCGGCCAGCCAGGCATCCCACCCGGCGGTGTCGGGAAACTCCAGCACGTCCACGTGTTCCTTCCTTGGCGTCGTCTGCTGCCGCCACGCTATCCATACTTGTGGAACGTCCGGTTCCGCAGGTCGTGGCAGACTGCGGGAATGTTGGAAACGTCGGTGCGGCTGCTCCAGCTCCTGTCGCTGCTCCAGGTCCGGCGGGACTGGTCCGGCGCCGACCTCGCCGGCCGGCTCGGCGTCACCACCCGGACCATCCGCAACGACATCGAGCGGCTCCGCATCCTCGGCTACCAGGTGCACTCCAGCACCGGCAGCACCGGCGGCTACCGGCTCGCCGCCGGCTCCGCGATGCCGCCGCTCCTGCTCGACGACGACGAGGCCGTGGCGGTGGGCGTCGGCCTGCGCGCCGCCGCGGCCGGCACGGTCACCGGCATCGAGGAAATGTCGCTGCGGGCGCTGACCAAGCTCGAACAGACCCTGCCGGCCCGGCTGCGCCACCGGCTCGACGCCCTGCGGTACGCCACCGTCTCCGCCGCCGGCGGCGGGCCCACCGTCGATGCCGACACGCTCACCACCATCGCCGCCGCGTGCCGCGACCACGAGCGACTGCGCTTCGACTACCGAAGCCACGACGGCGGGGCCAGCGCCCGCCGGGTGGAGCCGCACCGACTCGTCTACACCGGCCGCCGCTGGTACCTGCTCGCGTGGGACTCGGATCGCGCGGACTGGCGTACCTTCCGGGCGGACCGCATCCGGCCGCGGCTGCCCACCGGGCCGCGCTTCACCCCCCGCGAACCACCGGAGGACGTGGCGAGCCACGTCGTGCGGGGCACCGCGTCGCTGGCGTACAACCACCCGGCACGGGTCCGCCTCCACGCCCCCGCCGACGTCATCGCCGAGCGGGTTCCCCCCGCGGGCGGCCTGCTCCGCCCTGTCGACGAGCACAGTTGCGTCCTCGAGACCGGCGGCGACTCGCTGCGTGACCTGGTGGGGTACCTGACGAGCCTGGACGTCGGCTTCGAGGTGCTGGACCCGCCGGAGCTCCGTGCGCTGCTGCGCCACCTGGCTGACCGCTACGCCGCGGCGGCCGTCGATCCGTCCTCGCCTCCGTCGCCTTGCTGAGCGCGCGGCAGGGGTCTCTCGGCGCCGCAATGCTTCGTGGCACACTGAGTACCGCCGCGTCGCAGGTCTGTCCGCGGCTCGGGAGGGCTCGCCTAGTGGCCGATGGCGGCGGTCTTGAAAACCGCTAGGGGTGCAAGCTCCTCAAGGGTTCGAATCCCTTGCCCTCCGCGCTCTCTGAGCTGTCGCTGAGTTGAGGCGCCAGCGAGATCTCAGGCGCGCATCTGCGGGCATGACGTGCGGTATTCATGAAGTATTCGGCGCTCTGGGCGTCCGCCGGGTAGTAGGACTCGATCGCGACCTCGTCCAGCGTGATGTCCATCGGGGTGCCGAACGTGGTGATGGTCGAGAACAGCCGCAGCTCCCGTCCGTCGATGCGAAGGATCATGGGGATCACGACGTCTGACTCGATCCGCTCGCTCGGCGGACCCGGGGGTTCGGGCGTGAGCAGCTCTTCGTAGAGCGCAGTGAGCTCGGGGTCGGGCGCGGTGGCGAGTTGGCGGGTGATCCGGTTGCGGAACACCGCCCGTACGTCGGCCAGGTTGACGACCATGGGCGCGAACCCGCGCGGGTCCAGGGCCAGCCGCACAAGGTTGACCGGCGGCTGTAACAGGTCGGGCGCGACCCGCGCGAAGAACGGGTCGACGGCGCGATTGGTCAGCACGATGTTCCACCGGCGATCGAAGACCAGCGCCGGGTACGGCTCGTGCGCGCGGAGCACCCGCCGGACCGCGTCGAGGGCCGCCGACAGTGCGTCGTGGTCGAGTGGACGCTCACCGTGCCGAGGTGCGAAGCCGGCGGCGAGCAGGAGGCGGTTGCGATCACGTAGCGGCACGTGGAGGTGCTCCGCGAGCCGGAGGATCATGTCGGCGCTTGGCCTGGACTTGCCGGTCTCGACCAGGCTGACGTGACGAGCCGAGACGTCCGCGGCAATCGCGAGGTCAAGCTGGCTGAGCCCGCGGTGCTGACGCCACTGCCGCAGGAGTCCCCCTACCGTGTACACGATCATGGAGCGTACTCATGGTCGCGCCGGCCGCCATGAAGTCCGATGTCATCGACAGGCGAAGCGGCCGCGCACAGACTGCGTCCATGACCACCGAGAACAAGAGCATCGTCCAAAGGGCGTTGGCAGGACTGATCGAGACCGGCGACGTCGACGCGCTCGCCTCCTTCCTCAGCGACGATTTCATCCACCACCGGCCGGGCACGACCACCTCGACCAAATCGGAGTGGCTCGCCGCCGTCGACGCCGCGCTGGGGTCGCTCGCCGGCATGCAGGTCGAGATTCATCAGGTGCTGGCCGACGGTGATCACGTCGTGGTGTACTCGCGGCGGTGGCTTCCCGACGCGGGACCGGAGATCGCGGTCGTCGACATCTGGCGGATCGCCGACGGGTTGATCGTCGAGGGGTGGGAAATCATCGAGCCGGTGGCTCGGGTGGCCGCCAACCTGGTGTGGTGGGAACCTGCTCAGCACTGACCATGCGGGCGCCACCGCCGATGCGAACACAATCATGTGGCGGACCGCGGCGGCCGCTGCTAGTTTTCCGAAGGCCGTGCGAGAGACCGAGGAGGTGGTACCCGTGAACGTTTCGACATGGGTGCTCCCCTCTGGGGTCACGGTCGGGCGATAGGTCGTCCGGGAGCGCCGTTCACGAGCACTCCCGAAAGGCATGACCATGCGGTTCACCTCTGAACAGCGCCTCGATGGCGGCGTCCTCGAACGCGACTTCACCCTCGGCGAGATCCCTGGCATCCTGTGGACGCCCGCATCCGCACCGGTCCCGCTGATCCTGCTCGGCCATCCCCCGCTCGGACTGCGCACGATGTACCCCCGCCTGGCGGCGCGGGCCCGGCACGCCGCGGCGGAGGGCTTCGCTGCGGCCACCATCGAGCTCCCCGGCAGCGGTGACCGGCCTCGTTGGGCCGCCGCCGAACAGGCCCGCGCCGATCTGCGCCGAGCTACGGAGGCCGGCGAGCCGATCAGCGCCGAGATCATCGACGCCCTCATCCTCCCGCTCGTCGACAAGGCGGTCCCGGAATGGCAGGCAGCCCTGGATGCCCTCCTGTCGCTGCCCGAGATCGGCGGCCCGGTCGGGTACTCGGGGGGAGTAATTTCCGTTGGCATCCGGCTTGCGGTGGTCGAGCCGCGCATCGTGGCCGCTGGTCTCTTCGCCGGAAGTTTCGTGCCTCGCACCATGTTCGAGGAGGCCCGGCAGGTCACCATTCCGCTGCATGTCTTGCTGCAGTGGGATGACGAAGGCAACGACCGGCGGGCGGCCTTGGACCTCTTCGACGCCTTCGGCTCCACGGAGAAAACGCTGCACGCGAACATGGGCGGACACTCCGGTGTCCCGCAGTTCGCGGGGGAGGACGCGGCCGGGTTCTTCGCCCGGCATCTGCGCTAGCTTGCTTCTGTACTCCGCCACCGAGCAGAACGGCAGCCGGGCCGCCGGGTGGTGGACGTCGCCCGCGGGCGGATTGCCACTGGCAGCGGCCGGTTAGCATCAGTTCATGCCGCCGGTGGCTGGACCGTTGGGGCGTACACCGTCCACTTTACTCGCGGCGGCCGCGGCGGCCCTGGCCGCAGCCGTCGGTGGCGGTCCGGTCGTTGCCTGCGCTGCGCCGGCGGCGGCAGCACCGACCATCAGCGTCACAGCACCGTCGGAGCTTGCTGACGAACCGGTACGGGTGCGCGTCACCGGCCTGGCAGCCGGCGCCACCGTCCTCGTCGCCGCGGAGGCCACCGATTACCGCCGTGAGCGGTGGCGCGCGCAGGCGCGGTTCGTGGCTGACGCCGACGGCGCCGTGGACCTGGCCCACGCCGTCCCGCTGGATGGCACATACCGGGACGCGGACGGCATGGGCCTGTTCTGGTCCATGGCACCGGCGGGGGGTGACGCCGAGCGGGAGGCCTTCTACCCACCGTTTCCGGAGTTGGCGAGGACCTTCGACGTCCGCCTCAGCGCGACCGCGACGGACCGCCCGACGGCCAGCCGGACAGTGCACCGGCGGTGGCTGGCGACCGGCGCCACCCACCGCGCCCTGCGGCCGGCGACGGAACGCCTGGCGGGCGACCTGTACCTGCCCGCGCCCGGTGGTGCCGGACGGACACCGGTGCTGCTACTCGGCGGGTCGGAGGGCGGCAGCAGCCAGAAGTTCGTGGCCGCGCTGCTTGCCTCGCGCGGGCATCCCGCCCTGTCGCTGGCCTACTTCGGGACGCCGGGGCGGCCGGCGGCCCTGCGCGACGTTGCCCTGGAGTACTTCGCCCTCGCCGCGCGGTACTTGGCCCGGCAGCCCGGCGGGAAGCCCGGCCCTGTCGCCGTCGGCGGCTATTCGCGCGGCACGGAAGCGGCCCTGTTGCTCGCCCAACACCACCCCGACCTGGTAGGTGCCCTCTTCCTGCACGCGCCCAATGACCGGGTCTGGCCCAGCTTCCCCGACCCGGCCGGCAGCGCGTGGACGCGAGGGGGCCGGCCGGTGCCGCAGGCCGTCATCCCACTCGACCGGGTGGCCGGCCCGGTCCTCGTAGTGGCCGGCACCGCCGACCAGGTGTGGGACGCGGCCGGCAGCGCCCGCGCCATTGCGGCCGGAGTACGCCGTCGCGGTGTTCGGGCGGAACTGCTCAGCTTCCCGGCCGGACACGCGGTCGGCACCATCCCGTACCTGCCGGCCGGCACGCTGCTGGTCGACGCCGAAACGGGGGCGGAGGTGCCGCTCGGTGGCTCCCGGGCCGCGGACCACGCCGCGCGCGCGGCCAGCTGGCCGCGCGTGCTCGCGCTGCTCGGCGGATCGTGACCGAAACGCCCTTGGGCCAGGGTGACGCCGGCTACGGGCCCTGTGCCGCAGCTGTTTAACTTGGTGGATGGACTCGAAGGGGTGGGCCGAGGCGCCGACCGACCCGGTGTTGACGGCGCGGCTGGCCCTGACGCCGGTCGGTCCGGACGATGTCAACGACCTCGTCCTCTTGTATGGCGACCCGCTGGTCGCCTACTGGACCGGCCCCTGGACACGCGCAACTGTGGCGGCGTGGGCCGCGGACATGGCGGCCCGGTGGACCGCTGACCGCGTCGGCAAATGGATGGCGCGCGACCGGTCCGACGGGTCGCTCGTCGGGCGCGGCGGCTTCACCCGCTTCGACCTCGACGGCGAGACGGTCCTGGAGCTGGGCTGGGCGGTGCGCGATGGCCGCACGGGTTGCGGCTATGCGACGGAGCTCGGCCGGGCGGCGCTCGCCTGGGCGGCGGAGCACCACCCGGATCTGCCGGTCGTGGCGTTCACAGAGGTGCACAACCGAGCCTCGCGGGCGGTCATGGAGCGGCTCGGGCTGCGACCGGCGGGCGTCATCCGGCGCGACGGGCTCGTCGAGGGCCGGACCGGTGTGCACCCGGACGCCCCCTTCGCTCTGTACCGACTCTGATAGTGGGCTCAGCTGGCCGGTGGGCGGGTGCGTCGGGCGTAGGAGTGGGTGGCGATGGCCAGGCCGCAGATCCAGACGGCGAAGACGACGATGCCGAACACGACGGTCCACGGGCTGAAGATGGCGCCCGGGTGGTCCCACGTCCGAGCGGCCACGATGGGGGCCATGGCCGTGTAGGCGAACAGGCCGGTCGACAGGAGAGTTCCCGGCACGATGAGGAGCAGCCGTGGCACGCGGTGGCCGCCGAACACCGGCACCGAGCGGGGGATCACCAGGCCCCACGGGCGGACGAGGGCCAGCGCCAGCACGGCGGGCAGCAGCGCCAGGGCGTTCAACGTCCACAGGTACGTGCCGCCGCCGTCGGTGTACCACGGGTCGAACAGGTCGGCGTCGGCGAACAGCGGAATGCCCAGCGCCCACACCAGGTGTAGCGGAATGAAGCCCACCGTGGGCGCGGCGGCAGCCCAGTACGCAGCCCACACCGCGCGGCGCGGGGGCGGCGGCACCACGTCCGCGCCCGGGATCCGGTCATCCGGGGCCAGCATCAACGCCCCCGCCATCCCTGTCCACAACCGTCATGGCGACCATCCTCAGTGCACGACCCTGTGACGACCCTGAGGGCCGACGAAGTCGGTGCCCCGGCGGAGGGGCCGCTAGCATCCCGGCAATGCGGATCCGTCAGTACGCGTACTTCGGCCTCTGGTCCCGCCTGACGCCCGCCAGCGAGATGACCGCGCGGCTGGGCCTGGAACCCGACGAGGTCTCCGTGCGCGCCGCCCGGTCAGCCGCACCACCACTTCCGGTGTCACACGCGTGGAAGGTCGTCTGCCGTGATCGGGGCCTCACGGTGGACGAGCAGACAGCCCGAATAGTCGTCCGACTCGGTCCCTTCGCCGCCACGATCGGAGCGCTCGGCACAGCGCTGCAACAGGCCGAAGGCGAGGTCAGCGGGGCACGGCTGCAGATCGTTCGATACTTCGATGACAAGAACGGCGAGCCGGAACTGCTCGGCTGGCATCTCGACCGCGACCTGTTGGAGTTCCTGCGGGTGACTGGCGCAGACATCGACGTCGACGAGTACGGCTGAGCAGGACCGGGACGGCATTCGCGCCCGAGCCGCACCGGCGGTGCGACCCTTCGCCGGGCGTACCCGTGTGAAATTGGCCTTGTGACCACCATCCGTGCTCGATTTGCCGCCGCTAGCGCCGCGTGGCGCGCCGCCACGCGGCCAGGGAGGGGGGCCGGCCGGCGGGGACGGGGCATGCGCGGGATGGCCAGCCGGCCGCCGACCACGTCGGTCCCTCGCCGGATGCGTGCGCACCGCCCCCGGTCGACCCGCGTGGAACTCGCCCACGTCGCGCCCCTGACCCTCAGGGTGGACACGTGGCAGCGGTTGCTCGCGGTCGGCAGCCTGCTGTCGGTCCTGGTGGTGGCCGCCGGCCTCTACGTCACCAACGAGGCCAACCGCCGGCAGCTCGACGTCGCGATGCAGGCGCAGCTCTCGGACCGGTTCAACAAGGCCGTCGAGCAGCTCGGCCGGCACGGTGCGCGGAACATCGAGGTGCGGCTGGGGGCGATCTACGCGCTGGAGCGGCTGATGCGCAACTCGCCGGTGGACCAGCCGGCCGTGGTCGAGGTGCTGGCCGCGTTCATCCGCGTACACGCCGCGCTGCCGGGGGTCGGCGCGCCGGCCGCGGCCGAGACGGCCCCGCCGTCGCTCGATGTGCGGACCGCGCTGGCGGTGCTCGGCCGCCGCAACCAGCTCCATGACGCCCGGGACGTCCCGACGGCCGAGGGCGTGGCGAACGGTCAGCGGACGCAGCGGAGCCTCGACCTCAGCCGGACGGCCATCCGCGACGTGGACCTGCACGGTGCGCCGCTGATGGACGTCCTCCTGCGGGAGGCGGACCTGCGGCGGTCGGACCTGAGCGACGCCACGCTGTTCATCGCGGACCTGCGCGGTGCCGACCTGCGCAAGGTCCTGCTGCGGTACGCGGACCTGGGCGCCGCCGACCTGGCGGGCGCTGACCTGCGCGGTGCGGACCTGGGCGGCGCGGACCTCTGGCAGACGGACCTGCGGGGGGCCGACCTGACCGGCGCATCGGGCCTGACGAGCGAACAGCTGCGATGCGCGCTGGTCGACAGCGGGACGAGGCTGCCGGCCGGGTTGTCGCCGCCGGCGACCGAGGCGGCCACGACAGACGCGGGCTGCGCGGAGCGGCGGGTCGACGCCGCCCGCCGGTGACGGTCACCACGTACGTTCGGGTTCGCCCCCCTCCACCGACATCGGCGGTCCGCCCGCCGCGCCCGTCCCGGCCGGTCTGGTTGTCGTCGCCCGCGGTGCTGCGCACGGAAGTCCTGGCGGGCCTGGTCGTGGCGCTGGCGTTGATCCCCGAGGCGATCTCGTTCTCGATCCTGGCCGGCGTCGACCCGCGGGTGGGGCTGTCCGCGTCGTTCACGATGGCGGTCACGATCGCGTTCTGCGGCGGTCGACCCGCGATGATCTCGGCGGCGACCGGTGCGATCGCCGCGTCGAGATCGGCGGGCGGAACGAGGCCAGCGCCAGCATGCACGACAACCTGGCCGGCACGCTGAAGGTCGGGCATTGACGGCCGGCGGCGAAAATCGTCCGCCCCGCGGACGGTCGACCCCGGATACTCGGGCGATGACCACCGCAGTGACGCCAGCGGAGCTGGCCGCGTTCACCGGCTTGTGCGTCGTCCTGGCGGCGACACCGGGCGCGAATCTCGCCGTCGTGCTGCGCTGCGCCGCGTCGGGTGGCCAACGCGCGGCCGTCGGGGCGTCGCTCGGCCTCACCGTCGGCAAGGTGCTGTGGGCGTTCGCGTCCCTTGTCGGGCTCGCGGCGCTCTTCGCAACGTCCGCTCAGGCGTACCAGCTGCTGCGCCTGGTCGGCGCCGGCTACCTGATCTGGCTGGGCGTCCAGGCCATCCGCCACGCCGGGCGCGGTGACGCGCAATCAGACACGGGACCGGGTACGGGCGCGCGGCGGTGGGCGATGACGGGGGCCGGGGCGTTCCGGCGCGGGCTCGTCGGCGACCTCCTCAACCCCAAGGTGGGCATCTTCTACACCACCGTCTTCCCGCAGTTCATCGGCCCGGGCGACGCGGTCGTGCCGGCGGCGCTGCTGCTCCTGGCGGTGCACGCGACGATCCTCATGCTGTGGTACCCCGGCGTCACCTACCTGTTGGCGCGGGTGGGCCGCCTTGTGCATCGACGGGTGACGGCCTGGGCGGAGCGGACCATGGGCGTGGCGCTGGTGCTGCTCGGCGTCCGGCTGGCCGCCGAGGCGCGCTGACGGCCCCAGCGGGCCCACCGGGGTGGGCACTGTGACGCGGGGCTGACGCCACGATGACCTCCGTGCGGAGGGTGGTCACCAGGCCCGGGAGACGCCCGGCCGGACCGTCAGGAGCCGCCATGCGTACGCCATCCTTTACCCGCCCCAGCACCGTCCTGCTCGCCGCCGCCTCGTTGGCCGGGCTCGGCGCGTCCTTCGCCGTGACGGGGCCGGCCGCCGCCGTGCCCATCAGCGGGGTGGTGCGGGCGGAGCTGGAGAGCCCGGACAACGCCGTCGACAAGTCGGTGATCGTGGCCTGCCCGGCCGGCAAGAAGGTGATCAATGCGGGCGGGTACATCACGGCCGGCAACGGGAGCGTCGCGATGGACGACATCTATCCGGACGAGACCCTCTCCACGGTGAAGGTGAGCGGGCGGGAGACCGACCCGATCGCCACCAACTGGCGGGTCAAGGGGTTCGCCACCTGCGCCGACGAGCCGGCCGGCCTGGAGTGGGTGTGGGAGCGCAGCGACGACGACACGGACGATGCCAAGAGCGTCACCGCGCGGTGCCCGGAGGGCAAGACGCTGCTCGGCACGGGCGGCACCCTTGTCGGGGGAAACGGCGAGGTGATCATCGATGAGATCAAGCCGGACGGTGGGCCGGGGGTCGCGCCGACCGAGGTGACGGTGCAGGCCGCCGAGGCGGACGCGTTCACCGGCTCCTGGCGGGTCAACGCGTTGGCGATCTGCGCGGAGCCGCTCGACGGCCAGCAGCGGATCAGCGCCCAGACGGCCCCGGCGTCCGTGAACGACGGGGTCCGCGCCGACTGCCCGGCGGGCCAGGTGGCCACCGGTTCCGGCGCCGAGATCGTCGGGCCGACGGGGGAGGTCGTGCTGGACGACTCCTACCCGACCAACGGCTCCACGGTGGACCCGCCGACGGCGACGACCGTGTACGGGCAGGAGGAGGACGCCACGGCGGCGGACTGGTTCATCCGGGGCTTCGTGATCTGCGCCGACGACTGACAGAGCTGCCGGCGCGACCGGTCCCGCTGCCGCCACCGGCAGGGGACCGGCCGCGCCGGCTCGGCCGTAGCGGGGGGTCGTACCCCCGCCGGTCAGCGCAGGGCGGGGAAGACCACCGCGGCGATCACCGTGCCCACGAGCGTTCCGGTGATCACCTGTGCCGGCGTGTGTGCCGTGAGGCGGACGCGGGACCAGCCGACGAGCGCGACCAGCGGCGCCGTCGGCAGCATCGCCGGCCCGTACACCGCCACCAGGACGGCCACGGTGCCGCCGGCCACCGCGCTGTGGATCGACATCTTCCACCACCGGGTGATCAGGGCGAGGACGGCGAGGCCTGTCCCGCCGGCAGCGAGCAGCGCCAGGAGGTCCCGCGGTGCGCCGAGGGCGATCAGCAGGATCAGGCCGGTCAGGACCGACCCGATCCCGAAGGCGAGCGGGATGTGCCGCTGCTCGCGGAGCTGGATGTGGTGGTCCGTGAGCTGACCCCGCCGGACGGCACGGACCACGTACCCGAAGGGCAGCACCGCCGCGAACAACGCCGCGACCACCCCCCACCAGCGGCCGGTGCCCGCGGTCGCGCCGGCGTGCCAGCCGACGGCGACGAGCTGGACGGCGATCAGGATGGCGGGTGCCAGGGACTCCGTGACGATGCGGGCGATCGTGTACGTCAGGTCGCGCGCGGGGGCCTGGGTGCTCATGCCGCGATGATGCCAGCCAGCCCGCCGTGGGATCGGTGGTCCGGCGACGGACCCATCCGCGGGGCCACCGGCGACGAATAGCGCCGGTTCGACCGGTTCGGCGCGCGGTGTCACGTGGACGGGCCGTTTGCTTAGCCGTACGTCCGATGCCGCCGGAAACCGCCCCCGTGGGCGGCTCCTCCGAGTAACGTCATCCCGGGCAAATCACCCAAGCCATGACGAAACAAGTTTCTCGGGTTTTAGCCGCTAAACGCGCATGAACCTCGGAGGCGGGGGAAACCCGCGCCGACCGTCCACATCCACAAGGCAAGGAGGTTGGTATGCGAACCATTCCGCGCATGATCGCCGCGGTGACGCTGGCGATTCCGGTGGCACTGGGGGCTGCGAACACGGCCTCGGCGGCCGATTTCGAACAGCACAGCTCGCAGGCCGGCGCGAACGGCTCGGGCACCAACGACATCGGCTCCGGCACGACCGACGACGGCGGGGCCTGGTACGTCCAGGACACCAACTTCACCGGTCCGGACGGCTCGTCCGTCCTCTCGATCAACAGCAGCGCTGGTGGCAGCGGCGACGCGGACGGCGACGGCGACGGCGCCGGCGGTGCGTCCTTCGGCTCCGCCACGAACATGGCGGGCCCCGACGGGTCCACGTCCACCACCATCAACACCAGCACGGGCGGCGGCAGCGGCGCAGAAGACGGTGAGTCCGGCGGCAACGGGGGCGCGTCGTACCACTCCAGCACCGACACCGCGGGCCCGGACGGCGCCACCTCCACCTCCGTGAACACGAGCACGGGCGGCAACGGGAGCGGCACCACGGACGGTGACGGCGGTGCGTCGTACCAGTCCAGCACCGACACGGCCGGCCCGGACGGCGCCACCTCCACCACCACCTCCAGCAGCGCGGGTGGCGGCAGTGGTGACGGCGACGGCAGCGGTGGCGCCTCGTACGGGCAGCAGACCGCGACCGCCGGCCCGAACGGGGCGAGCGCGACCAGCACCCAGAGCAGCGCCAACGGGGGCGACGGCAACGGTAACGGCGGCAGCGCCTCGTACCACCAGAGCACCAGCACCGCCGGCCCGAACGGGGCCAGCACCACGACGACCCACAGCAGCACCGGCGGTGACGACACCGACGAGGGCGACGAGGGCGACGAGGGCGACGAGGGCGACGAGGGCGACGAGGGTGATGAAGGCGACGAGGGCGATGAAGGCGACGAGGGCGAAAGCTGACCTCGGCACCTGACTGCCCGTCGGCCCCGGCCCTCCACATCCGTGGGGACCGGGGCCGGCTCGCGAGCGAGGCGGCCCGGGCTCAGGCCGGGCGGATGCAGCAGCCCGTGCAGACCTTCGGCTGCGGCAGGGTGAACGCCAGGCAGCACGTCTTGCGCTGGACCATCAGCTCGCCGGAGGGCCCGGGCACCAGGTCGACCAGGTCGGCCACGCCGAGCGTGTCCAGCAGCGGGCCGAGGTGGCTGAGCGTCGAGCCGGGCAGTGAATCCGCGGCACGCAGCACGCCGTACGCGACGCCGGAGGCCAGGGAGCCCAGCAGCGTCCGCGAGCCCAGGTGGACATGCTGTTGGATCTGCGCCAGCAGCGGGGCGAGGTGCTCGTCGAGCAGGCTGGCCCGCAGGGCCCCGAGCAGGGCGGCCTCGTCCGCCACCACCCGCACCTCCGGCAGCCCGGACATCGCCAGCGGGTCTGACGGCAGCACGGCGACCTCCACCGAGCGGCGCAGGCCGAGCGTGATCAGCGGCCGGTGGTCCTCGAAGTGGACCAGCACGTCGCGCGGCCGCAGCAGCGGCACCCGCCGGGCGGTCGCCCAGCCGAGCACCGGGGGCAGCGCCAGCCAGTACGTGTACGCCTTCCAGGCCAGCGCCGCGGCCGCGTGCGGCTGCGCGTGCCAGCGGATCCGGGCGGCGTCGAGGAGCTGCGGCACCTGCGAACCGTCGGTCAGCGCCGTGGCCGGCAACCAGCCGACCGGGTCGGTCACGAGCAGCCCGGGAGCCAGCCCCGGCAGCGACTCGGTGCCGAACATGGCGCGCATCGTGGCCCTGATCGGGCTCAGCGCGGCGCTCTCGGCGACAGGGTTCAGGGCGGCGGTCACAGCCGACCGCCGTACCGGTGGAGCCGGGCACTGGCCACGGACGTGCGCCTCGACATCGTGGTCACCACCCTCCCGCTCTCGCCGGCCCGGCGCGCCGACTACCGGGCGCCACAGTAGCCCGCTAAGGCTAGCCTAACCAGAGCTGGAGCCAAAGTGTGTCCGGTCAGGCAAGGCTTACCTTTGGCGTACCCGATCGAAGGCCCGCCTAACCAGCGGCCCGACCCCGGCCGCGGCCGGGTCGCCGCAGGCCGGCTGCGGACCCGCGGCCCGGTGGCCGCGCCCAGGTTGGGACCAGGCGTCGCATTTGTCAATCCATCTGTCAGTAACGCATCACTCCATCCCACGTGCCGGTGGGGCGACGGAAACTGGACTCCCGGCCAAGGAACGGTGATGACGACCTCGCCCATCGAGCGGGCAGCTGACACCTTCGCGGCGGAGCTTGCCCAGTGGCGGGTGGAGCGAGGCCTGAGCAAGAAGCAGCTCGCCGCCCGGATGGGCTTCGACCCGTCCTACGTCAGCCACGTCGAGGGGCGCCGGCACCGGCCCACCGAGGATTTCGCCCGCCGGGCCGAGGCGGTCCTCGGCGCCGGCGGCGCGATCTGGCGGCGCTTCCAGGAGTACGACGAACTGCGCCAGGCCCGGCCGGGAGCGGGGCTGGCACACCGCGATCCGCCGGTGCCGGAGCAGTGGCTGCCCCCGGGCACCGGGCTGGTGGTCGAGCAGGAGGTCGCCGAGCTGTCGTACGACGACGGCGCGTACCACTGCGTGATCCGCCGGTCCCTCTACAACGCGGGCAACGACCCGGTGACGCGCTACCTCGTGCGGATCGCCGTTGACCGGTACCCGCACGATCCCGAACGCTCCAACCGGCACCACCGCGACCACCCGCTCACCTTCGCCGAGCTCGACCTGCGCGCGTACTGCGGCGAGCCCGGCGCCCGCGACCGCATGGAGTGGCGCGCGAAACACGACCGGGACGCGTTCAAGGAGGTCTGGCTCCTCTTCGAGAACTCCGAGGGCCGGTACCCGCTCTATCCCGGGCAGCGCACCACCATCGAGTACGCCTACACGGTCGGCCAGGAGAAGTGGGGGCAGTGGTTCCAGCGGGCCGTCCGGCTGCCCACCCGCCGGCTCGCGGTCCGCCTCGACTTCCCCACCTCGCTGGACCCGCAGGTCTGGGGCGTGGAGACCTCGCTGTCGGCGGAGGAGGTGCCGCTGCGCACGCCCGTCGAGCGGATCGTCGGCGACGACCGGGTGCGCTTCGAGTGGGTGACCGAGGGGCCGCCGCTGAACGCGCGGTACCGGCTGGAGTGGCGGTACCGCGGCAGCCCCGCCACGCCGGACGCCGAGGAGCGCCCCAGCGACCGGATGCGGGGCGTCGGCGTGGTGCAGCGCGACGCACCGGGTGGCGAATTGCTGCGGCGGGCGGCCCGCCCGTTCCACCTGCCGCGCGAGGCGGCGACGGCGCGCGAGGTGGTGGACCGGCTCCTCGCCGCCCTGGAGCGGCTTGCGACGCTGCACGTCTTCGGCAAGGGTGTGGGCCTCGCCGCGCCGCAGCTCGGGCTGTCGCTGGCCGCCGCTGTCGTGCGCCCACCGGAGCGGGGCGCCGAGCCGGTCGTCATGATCAACCCGCGGGTGGTGGACGCCTCGTCGGACACCGACGAGCAGTACGAGGGGTGCCTGTCCTTCTTCGACGTGCGGGGGCTCGTCCCGCGGCCGCTGCGGCTGGACGTGGAGCACGCGCGGTGGGACGGCGGCCGGGTGATCACGTCCTTCGACCGGGGGATGGCCCGGCTGGTGGCGCACGAGATCGACCACCTCGAGGGGCGGCTGTACGTCGACCGGATGGCGGCGGGCGCGCCGCTCGTCCCCGTGGAGGAGTACCGGGAGGCCGGCCGCCCGTGGCGCTATTGAAGCCGACCGGCGCCGCGCGAAGCTGACGCCGGCCGGCTCGCCGGGAGTCGGGCTACATGTCCCCGAACGCGTCGTACTTGATCCGGATCGACGGCACCTGCAACTCGGCCAGCGTGCGCAGGGTCGCCTTCACCATCGCGGGGGAGCCCGACACGAAGAAGTCGTGGTCGGCCCACGGTCCGTAACGGGCCAGGACCTCCGAGATGTTGCCGTGCTCGCCGGCGAAGCCCTCGTCGTCGCTGCACGCCGCGACGACCGACAGCCACGGGTAGCGGGCGGCCAGCCGGTTCAGCTCCGCCAGGTCGTACAGGTCCTCCCGGTCCTTCGCGCCGAAGAAGACGTGTACCCAGCGGGTCCGGTTGTAGCGCGTCAGCTCCTCCACCAGCGCCTTGACCGGCGCCAGCCCGGTGCCGCCGGCGACGCACACGATGTCCCGTGTGGACTTGCGGTCCAGGGTCATCGAGCCCATCGGCGCCGCCACGCGGATCAGGTCGCCCGGCTTGATCCGCCGCACCAGGGCGCTGGACACCCACCCGGCCCCGACGGCCCGCACATGAAAGTCCAGCGAGTTGTCCTTGCGCGGCGCGTTCGCCATCGAGTAGACCCGCCAGAGCCGGGGCTGGTAGCGGCACTCCAGGCTGACGTACTGGCCGGCCCGGAAGTCCAGTTGGGACAGCGGGCGGCAGCTGAAGACCGCGATGTCACGGCTGCGGCGCTCGTGCGTGAGGACCTCCGCGTGCCAGTACGGTGGGTTCGTGTCAGTCTCGGCGCCCGAGAGCATCTTGCGGGCGATGACGTCGTACGCGTCGCGCCACGCCTGGTCGTACTCGATGCTCCACTCTTGGCCGGCGAAGGTCCGCATCGCCTCGATCAGCGCCGACCCGACCACGTCGTAGTGCTCTGGTGACACGTGGAATTTGCGGTGGTCGCGCCCCAGGCCCCGCAGGTAGTCCTCGAACCGCTCCGGGTCCTCGATGCTCTGCACCGCCGTGACGATCGCGCCCAGCAGGCGGGCCCGCTGGACGTCCATCTGGACCGGGAAGAGGTCTCGCAGTTGGGGGTTGGACAGGAACATCCGTGCGTAGAAGTAGCCGGCCACCTTGTCCTGTTGCTCCTCGACGAGGGTCCAGCTTTCCTTCAACAGCCGCGCGAGGTTACCCATGAGCGCCCTTTGCGATGGAGGTCCGCGACGCCGACTGAGGGATCGGCGGGAGGACCTGGGTGGTCTGGATGCGTTCCGTGGGTGTGTGGTCATGCTCCGTTACAACCACCACAGAGTGGCGACGGAGCGTGGGGCGCCATCGCACAACCTGTGCGACATCCATTGATCAAGCCTGTCGTTGCAGGTGGGCCCTGTGCGACGCTGTCTCGCGTGTGGTCACGGGCCCGGTGCACCCGGTAACTGATCGCGGCTTGCTGGCGGTGGCTCCGCCGGCGCGGGGGCCGGACGACTGGGGAGGCGTCATGGAGGTAAGGCATCTTGTCCCGCTGGACGAACCGGGCGGCGTCCCGGCGGACGACGTCGCGCCGGACGACGGCATGCCGGCGGTGCTGCGGGGCATGCCGGGGTCGGCGGCGGAACACCGGCTGCAGGAGCGGTATGGCACGAGGGACCGGGCGGACCGGTTCTACCAGCAGCAGCTGCTCGACCACCTCAACGAGCAGATGCGCGAGTTCGTCGCCCGGCAGGAGATGATGTTCGTCGCCACGGCCGACGGGTCCGGCGAGTGCGACTGCACGTTCCGGGCCGGGCCGCCCGGCTTCATCGGCGTTCTGGGCGCCAACCGCCTGACCTGGCCTGAGTACCGGGGCAACGGCGTCCTCGCCAGCCTCGGCAACATCAGCGAGAACGCCAACGTCGGGCTGCTGTTCGTCGACTTCTTCCGCGACATCATCGGCCTGCACGTCAACGGCCATGCCAAGATCGTCGAGGATGGCGCGATGCGCAAGGCGTACCCCACTTTGCCGGTGGACCCGGTCCCCGGGCGGCGCCCGGAGCGATGGGTCAGCGTCCACGTCGAGGAGGCGTACATCCACTGCGCCAAACACATCCCGCGGCTGTTGAAGCTGCCCCGCGACCGCGACTGGGGCACCGACGACATCCGACGCAAGGGCGGCGACTTCTTCGGCGCCCGCGGCACGCCCCGGCCGTGGGGGCCGCAGCCCAACTCCGGTCCGGTCGCCGGCGACGCCTGCTGCCCGGTGGAGTAACTGTCCGGACCGGCCCGCCGTCGGGCATTGTTGGCCGGTGACGGTCGACGCTCCCCCTGCCAACCGGCTGCTGCTCCGGCGCGAAGTGCTGCTCGTGCTCGGTCTGTCCGTTGGCGCCTCGGCGGTCTACGCCGCCGTGTCGCTGGCCGCCAAGCTGACCGCGGGCAAGCCCCTCTCCGAGCAGGCCGCCCGGCTCAACACGTCCGCGGCGCCGGGGCGCCCGTGGCTCGACCTCACGTACCAGCTCCTCGGGATCGCCTTCGCGCTGGTCCCGGTGCTGCTCGCCGTACACCTGCTGGGCCGGCAGCCCGGGGACGCCCGCGGGCTGCTCGGCCTGGACCGGCGGCGGACCGGCTTCGACGCGGCTACCGGTGCCGGGCTGGCCGCGCTCATCGGCCTGCCCGGCATCGGCCTCTACGTCGCCGCGCGCGAATTGGGGTTGAACGCCACCGTCGTCGCCTCGGACCTGCCGTCGGTGTGGTGGGCGGTGCCGGTGCTCGTGCTGGCCGCCGCGCAGAACGCCATCGTCGAGGAGGTGATCGTCGTCGGCTACCTGCTCACCCGGCTGCGCGAGCTGAGCTGGCGGCTCGGCGCGGCGGTCGCGGCGAGCGCACTGCTGCGCGGCTCCTACCACCTCTACCAGGGCTTTGGCGCCTTCGTCGGCAACGCGATCATGGGAGTCGTGTTCGGGCTGTTCTTCCTGCGCACCCGCCGCGTCCTACCCCTCGTGATCGCCCATACGATCCTCGACGTGGTCGCCTTCGTCGGCTACGCCCTCCTGGCGGACCACGTCTCCTGGCTCTGACCCCGTACTCCTTCCCTGTCTTCCCGCGTCCCGACCACTGTGCGGCCCGGCCTGCCTCAGCGGTGGCGGTAGTGCGCGATCGCCCGGTGCGCCAGTCGCTCTGTCGCGGCGGCGTCGGCCGCGCCCGCGACCAGCAGCCGCCCGCCGCGCACCAGCCGGCTGGCGACCAGCACCACCAGCCAACCGGCCGTCTGCGCGCCCAGCGGCGCGGCGAGCCGCCAGGCCGCCTCGGTGGCCCGCTGGAGCGTGTGCGGCCGATCGTCCGCCTGGGCGACTGCCTCTGCCAGCGCCACCTTCGCCGTCTCCACACTCGGGTGCACGCGGGCGAGCACCAGCAGATCCACGGCTCGGTCGACGTCCGTCGGATCCACCCCGTACGCCGCCGCCAGGTGCAACACCAGCCCGGACTGCGTCCACGCGAGCGACGCCAGCGACGCGACGGGCGCCAACACCCCGGTCGCGGACGCCACCACGCCACCAACGGCAGCCGCCCGCGAGAACCGGCGTACGGCCAGCCGCGCCAACCCGTCCGGGGTCGCCGCCGGGTACCGCTCCCGCAGATCCTGCACCCATTCCCGGGCGCGCGGCCCGAGCGTTTCGACGGCCGCCAGGGCGAGCAGCTCCGGCGCGTACGCCGGGTTGGTCGGCACCCTGGCCCACCACGATCCACTGGCCGGCGCGGTCAGCACCGGGTTACGCGCGCTGATCGGCACGGTCGCCGGCGTCAGATGCACGCCGGGTGTGTCGCGGTCCGCCGCGGCGGTCGTCGCCACCGGGATCACCTGGTGTGTGCCCGTCATCTGATCGTCCCTGTCCTTCGGCGCCGGCGCGGTGCGGCCGTCGCTCTCGCCGTCGCCGTCGCCGTCGCCGTCGCCGATGTTCATGTCGGTGCCGGTGGTCTGGTCGGCGGCCGGCTCCTCGGTGCGCGCGCTGCTCGCCCGGTCAACGGGCCACACGGTGTCCGGGTCGGCGGACTGGTCGGGTGTCGCTGCGGTGGCTGCGGTGGCTGCGGTCGCTGTGGTCGCTGTGGTCGCGTCTCGTTGGCTGGCGGCCGTCGGTGCGACCGGCCGCTCGCCCGGCACCGGGCCGGCGCCCTGAATCGAACCGGCCGCCGCGGTGCCCGTCGTGCTGGCGTCCGGTGCGGCATCGTCCCCCGTCGCCCCTGGCGGGTGCTGCTCATTGCCCGCCGGCGCGCTCGCCGCTTCGGCGTGGCCGGGCGCCGCCGTGGCGGACCTGCCGGCGCGGGTGCTCCGGGTGGCTCGCGTGCCGGCGGCTCTGGTCTGGCCTGCGATGGCCCGGCCGGCCCCGCCGGTCTCGGCGGTGCCGGTCTGGGCCCCGCCGGTCGCGGCGGCGCCGGTCTCGGCGGTGCGGGCTGGCGTCGCGGTGACTTGTGCGGCCCTGGCTTGGCCGGCCGCTTCCTCGGCGGCGGTGGTCTGACCGGCAGTGGGTTCGGCAGTCCCGGTTTCCGCGGCCCCAGCCTGGGCGG
>DASQDS010000010.1:0-6365 GCA_035634075.1 Pilimelia sp.
CAGCTCGGCGAGCAGGCCGGTGAGCCCGTCGGCGTCCACCTCGCCCTGCCAGACCTCGGCCTGCGGGAGCGCGGCGAGGTTGGCCTCGGCGGCGGCACAGGCGGCCTCGTCGGCCTCCACGCAGACCACCTGGCCCTCGAGGCCGGCCGCGGGGGCGAGCGCGCCGCCGAACAGCCCGGCCCCGGCGTAGAGGTCGAGCACCGTCTCCCCCGTCCGCACGGCGGCGAACGCGGCCACCGCGGCGGTCAGCGCGTCGGCAGCGGCCGGGTGGACCTGCCAGAAGCCGGTGCCCTCGACCTCCCAGTCGCGCCCGGCGGCGGAGCGCGCGGCCCGTCCGGCCGGCGCCGTGCCGTCGTCCCACCCGCCCCCGTCCTCGCCGGCGTGCAGCACCCGCGTCGACTGCGGCCGGCCGCGGCGGTCCAGCCGGGTCGTGGTCACCGTGCCGGCGGAGTCGACGGAGACGTCCACCGCCCCCGCACCCCGCCAGCGGCGGTCGAGCACGGCGCGGGCGGCCGGCACCACGGTGATCGGGCAGTCCTCGAGCAGCACCAGGTCGTGCGAGCGGTGCCGGCGCAGGCCGGGCGCCCCGGCGCGGTCGACGGCGAACCGGGCCCGCGTCCGCCAGCGCAGCGGCCCGCCGGGCAGCTCCTCGACGACGAGGTCGCGCACGACCGGGTCGTCGCCGGACAGGCCGCCCAGCCGGGTCAGCTGCTCGCGGACCACCGCCGCCTTGAGCCGGCGCTGACCCTCCGGCGCCACGTGCTGCCAGTCGCAGCCGCCGCAGCGCCCCGGGCCGCTGTACGGGCAGGGCCGCGGCACCCGGTCGGGCGCGGCCTCGAGCACCTCGACGGCGTCGGCGCGGCAGTAGCCGGGCTGGCGGTCCTCGGTGACCCGGACGACGACCCGCTCACCGGGCAGCGCGTGCCGCACGAAGACGACCCGCCCCTCGTGCCGGGCCACGCAGTGCCCGCCGTGGGCCACCGGGCCGACGGTGACCTCGAACTCCCGCCCGGCCCAGCCGCCGCCCCGGTCGGTCCGTGGCCGCCTGCCGCGGGTGGCCCCCTCCAGGGCACCGCCGCGAGCCTGCGAGGGGCGGGGAGAGGGTCCTTCATCCATAGGGGGTCTGCTCCGGCTCGTCGGCCAGCCCGCGGCGCAGGTCGCCGGGCGCCGGTCCGGTCGCGCGCAGCCCGGCGTCCTCCCGGCCCACCGAGCTCTCCAGCTGCCACGGCACCGAGGTGATCATCACGCCCGGCTGGAACTGCAGCCGGGCGCGCAGCCGCAGCGCGCTCTGGTTGTGCAGCACGTTCTCCCACCAGTGGCCGACGACGTACTGCGGCACGAACACGACGACCAGCTCACGCGGGCTGTCCCGCCGGATCGACTTGACGAAGTCCACGACCGGCCGGGTGATCTCCCGGTACGGCGACTCCACCACCGTCAGCGGCACCGGGATGTCGTAGCGCTCCCACTGCTGCTGCAGCGCCCGGGTGTCGGCGTCGTCGACGTTGACGGTGAGCGCGGTCAGGTGGTCCGGCCGGGTCGCGCGGGCGAACGCCAGCGCCCGCAACGTCGGCTTGTGCACCCGGGACACCAGCACGACGGCGTGCACCTTGCTGGGCAGCATCCGCGAGTCGGCGTCGGGCACCAGCTGGTCGGCGACGTGCGAGTAGTGCCGGTTGATCGCCCGCATCAGCAGGAACAGCACCGGCATCACCAGCAGGACCAGCCAGGCCCCGTGGGTGAACTTCGTGACGATGATGATGAACAGGACGACGGTGGTCAGGGTGCCGCCGACGGCGTTGATCGCCTGCGACCGGCGGATCCGGGCGCGGGCCTGCGGGTCGGTCTCCGAGCGCAGCTCCCGGTTCCAGTGCCGGACCATCCCCCACTGGCCGATCGAGAAGCTGGTGAAGACGCCGACGATGTACATCTGGATCAGCCGGTTGACATCGGCGTCGAAGGCCGCGATGAGCAGCGCCGCGAAGCCGGCCAGCAGCAGGATGCCGTTGCTGTAGACCAGCTTGTCGCCGCGGGTGTGCAGCTGCCGCGGCAGGAAGCGGTCCTGGGCGAGCACCGAGCCCAGCAGCGGGAAGCCGTTGAAGGCGGTGTTGGCGGCCAGGATGAGGACCAGCGCGGTCGCCGCCTGGATGTAGAAGAAGCCCGGCGAGGTCGGCCCGCCGAACACCGCCGCGGCGACCTGGGCGATGACCGTCCGCTGCGGCTCGGTCTCGCAGGCGGTGAAGCCCACCAGGTCGCACGGGTGCTCGGCGTACCGGACGTCGGCGAACAGGGCCAGCGCGGTGACGCCGGAGAACATCGTCGCGGCGATGCCGCCCATGAGCGCCAGCGTCGTGGCGGCGTTGCGGCTCTTCGGCGGCTTGAACGCCGGGACGCCGTTGGCGATCGCCTCCACACCGGTGAGGGCGGTGCACCCGGAGGCGAAGGCGCGCAGCACGAAGAAGACCAGCGCCAGGCCGGTCACCTGCTCGAAGCCCGGCTCGGGGGTGATCGCGTAGCTCGCGCTCTCGGCGGTGACGCCGTCGCCGAGGAAGTGGCGGAGCAGCCCGGTGACGACCATGACCAGGATGCCGGAGATGAACAGGTAGGTCGGGACGGCGAAGGTGCGGCCGGACTCGCGCAGCCCGCGCAGGTTGGCCGCGGCCAACAGCGCGACCAGCCCCACGGCGATGGCCACGCGGTGCTCGTTCAGCGCCGGGAACGCCGAGATGATGTTGTCCGTGCCGGCCGCGACCGACACCGCCACGGTGAGCACGTAGTCCACCAGCAGCGCGCTGGCGACGGTCAACCCGGCGAACTGCCCGTGGTTCTTGATCGCGACCTCGTAGTCGCCGCCGCCGGAGGGGTAGGCCCGCACCACCTGGCGGTAGGAGAGGACGACGGTGGCCAGGAGCAGGACGACCGCGATCGCCAGCCACGGCGCCAGGTAGAGGAACGCCGTCCCGGCGAGGGTGAGCACGATGAGGATCTCCTGCGTGGCGTAGGCCACGGAGGAGAGCGGGTCGCTGGCGAAGATGGGCAGCGCCAGGCGCTTGGGCAGCAGCGACTCGCCGAGCCGGTCACTGCGGACGGGACGCCCCAGGACCAGGCGCTTCGGGAGTTGTCCGAGATCGGACAGGGTCGGCACGGCGGCGATGGTACGGACGCCGGGACCGCCCGCGCCCCCGCCAGGAGGGTGAGTTGCGGCGCTGCGCGCCCCGGCCCCGGCAGCGGCCGGGTGTAGCTTCGCGGCCGGACACGCGCGGGCTGCGGCCGGCGCACCCTGCGAGCTTGGAGAACCCCGTGCACGTGGTCGTGATGGGCTGCGGCCGCGTCGGGTCGGCGATCGCACGCCGCCTCGAGGACGTCGGCCACAGCGTGGCCGTGATCGACCAGGACCCCGAGGCCTTCCGCCGGCTGGGCCCGGACTTCGCCGGCCGCCAGGTGACCGGCCTGGGCTTCGACCGCCAGACCCTCCTGGACGCCGGCATCGACTCCGCCGGCGCCTTCGCCGCGGTGAGCAGCGGCGACAACTCCAACATCATCAGCGCGCGGGTCGCCCGCGAGACCTTCGGCGTCCAGCACGTCGTGGCCCGCATCTACGACTCCAAACGCGCCGAGGTCTACGAGCGCATGGGCATCCCGAGCGTGGCCACCGTCCCGTGGACGGTGAACCGGCTGCTGCGCGAGCTGCTCTCGGTCAAGGTCAGCGAGCTGTGGCGGGAGCCCACCGGACAGGTGCTGCTCATGCGTGTCACGGTCACCGACGTCTGGGTCGGCCGCCGGCTGTCCGAGCTGGAGGTGGCGTCCGGCGCCCGGGCCGCGTGGCTGGTCCGCTACGGCGAGGCCCAGCTGCCCACCGCGGCCACCGTGCTGCAGGACGGCGACCAGCTCGTCGTCGCCTCGACCGATGAGATCAGCCAGCGGGTGCACAAGGTGGTCGAGCAGGGCCCCGGAGGAGGGGGACAGCGATGAGGGTCGCCATCGTGGGCGCGGGTGCCGTCGGGCGCTCGATCGCCGGGGAGCTGCTGTCCAACGGGCACACCGTCATGCTCATCGAGAAGGACGGCCGCAAGGTCCGCACCCGGGCGGTGCCCGGCGCCGAGTGGGTGCAGGCCGACGCCTGCGAGGTCTCCTCCCTGGAGGAGGCCCAGCTGGCCACCTGCGACGTCGTCGTCGCCGCCACCGGTGACGACAAGGCCAACCTGGTCGTCTCGCTGCTGGCCAAGACCGAGTTCGCGGTCAACCGCGTCGTCGCCCGCGTGAAGGACCCGCGCAACGAGTGGCTCTACACCGAGTCCTGGGGTGTGGACGTCGCGGTCTCCACCCCGCGGGTGCTCGCCGCGCTGGTCGAGGAGGCGGTCACCGTCGGCGACGTCGTCCGGCTGATGAGCTTCCGCAAGGGTGCGGCGAACCTGGTCGAGATCACCCTCGCCGAGGACACCCCGTGGGTGGGCAAGCCGCTGCGCGAGGTGCCGCTGCCGCGGGAGACGGTGCTGACCGCCATCCTGCGCGGCGACCGGGTGGTCACGCCCGGCCCGGACGAGCCGCTGGAGGCCGGCGACGAGCTGCTGTTCGTCACCCACGCCGACGTCGAGGAGCAGCTACAGGAGGTGCTCTCCCCCGCGTAGCGGACCCCCTGCCCCCGCCACTCGCAGGCTGCCCTCGCCCGGAGGCCCCGGCCCCGACCCGGGCCCCGCCCCGAGCTTGCGAGGGGTGGGGAGGACGAGGTCCTCTTACGAGGGTCGAGAGGGGCGAGGTCCTCCTACCTGCGGGGGGCCGTCAGGCGGCGGGGTCGGCGCGGTGCCGGTGCAGCCGGGACACCACCCACAGGGTCACCACGACCTCGACGGCGGTGACCGGCAGCCCGAGCACCAGCGAGGCGGTGCCCAGCAGCTCGACCTCGTCGGCGCGGTAGAGCACCCACTGGACGGCGACACGCACCAGGAAGACCACGCCCCACATCAGCGTCAGCCACGAGTAGGCGCGCACCATGCGCGGGTCGTCGCGCCAGTGCCGCTCGGGCTGCGGGTCGGCCGGGCGGGCACCGGTGGCGGGGTCCGGGGCGGGGCGGTGGTGCAGCGTGGCGTTGACCCGGCCGATCCGGCGGCGCAGGCCCGGCACCGTGTGGGAGGCCATCGACCCCAGGTGGCTGGGCGCCAGGAACTCGGCGACCACGCCGACCAGCGGCCAGCGGACGGCGATCGAGCCGATCAGCACCACGCCGAGGGCGGCGTTGCGGATGAGGCCGGGGACGAAGAAGTCGCGGGCCTGCCCGGAGGCGGCGGCGATGGCGACCGCGATCGCGACGCCGAAGAGCCCGCTGAACGCCTGTTGCACGCTCTCCCGGCGCACCAGGCGCAGCCCGAAGAGCAGGACCGCGGCGCCGAGGGCGGCCCAGATGCCGGCGCGCAGGCCGGCGACGGAGTTGGCCACGACGAACGCGACGGTGGGCAGCGTGGCGTCGAGCATCCCGCGCCAGCCACCGAGCTGGTCGAGCACCAGGTGCCGGTCGAAGGCCACGGCGCGCGGTGCGTCGGCGGCGTCGTCCCCCGCCTGGGCTGGACCCGGCGCACCGGCCGGGCCGGGCTGCCCGTCCCCCTCGGGCGCAGCCGTCACCCGGCGCTCAGCTCGTACCGGGGGTTGTAGATCACCTGCCGGCCGTCGAAGGAGGCGAAGCGGCCGTGCGCGGTGAGCGTGCGGCCGGGCTCGATGCCGGGGATGCGCCG
Organism: Pilimelia sp.; assembly: GCA_035634075.1. Classification (GTDB taxonomy): domain Bacteria; phylum Actinomycetota; class Actinomycetes; order Mycobacteriales; family Micromonosporaceae; genus DASQDS01. The sequence continues at coordinate 5,727 of DASQDS010000010.1, forward strand.
CCGGCCGAGCCAGACGAGGGTGACCGAGCCGGAGCCGTCGAACAGCTCGGCCTCCAGGGTGGGCACCGTCTCCCGCGGGGTGTAGACGACCGACTTCAGCCGGCCGGTCACCGTGACGACGGCGCCCTTGCGGCAGGCGCTGACCTGCTCGCACCCGGCGCTCATCGACCCGGCGCGCAGCTCCTCCGCGTCGATGGTCTGGTCGTCGGCGGTCAGCCGCTGCAGCGTCCGCGCGAACCAACCGCCCTGGCGTGTCTGCGTCACGGGTCCAGCGTAGATCGGCCGGGGCCGCCTCCGGCGCGGGACCGCAGCCAGTCGCGGACCAGTGCCCACGGCTCCCCCGCCGGGTCGATGGGCACCATGTGGTCGCCCGGCACCAGCCGCACGTCGACGGCCACCCCCCGCGCCGCGGCGGCCTGCGCGTAGCGGGTGCTCTGCTCGGCCGGGACGGTGGTGTCGCCGGTGCCGTGCACGCACAGCAGGTCGACGCCGGCCGGGACCAGCCGCACCGGGTCGGCCGCCGCGTAGCGCTCCGGGGCACCGGCGGGCTCGGCGCCCAGCAGGTCCTGCACCGCCCCGCCGCCCAGTCGCTGCGCCGCGGCGCGCTCCAGGTCGAGCACCCCCGCCTGCACCACGGCC
>DASQDS010000011.1:0-3958 GCA_035634075.1 Pilimelia sp.
CCCGGCGGAAGCCGTGGCACCCGTACCCCTGGACGCCCCGCCCGCGGAGCCCGACGGCGACGCGAGTTTCCAGGTACGCGACCGCCGCCGGTTCGCCCGGCGCACCGCTTCGGGAGGGCGCCAGTCGCTCGATGCGCCGGACGGACGGCTGCCGGCCGGCCGGCCGGAACGGTCGCCCGCCAAGCCGGGCGCTCCTGGCCGGTCGCGCCTTCGCACGCCGAAGTTCCGCGACCGCGACCCGGCGGTCGACCTGGCGATCACGGAGATCGCCGGCCACCTGACGTTCGGGCCGAACACGGTCACGGCGTGGTATTGGCTGCCCGAGGTCCGGTGGGCCTTCCGGCCGGACGCGGAGCGGGAGGCGCTGCTCGCCGCCATCTCCGAGCAGTACGCCGGCCTCGCGGGCTTCCGCCTGCACCTGCGGCGCACCACCCGGCCCTTCCCGGCCGACGAGTGGGCCCGCACCATCGACGCGCACACCCCCCGGCCGCTGCCCGACGCCACCGGCGGGGCGTCCTGGTCGGACCACCTCGTGGCGGCCCAGCGGCACCTGCTGTCGGTCAACCACGCGGAGGGACAGACGTACCTCGGCGTGACGTTCGCCCGGCGCTCCCTCGGTGACACGCTCGTGGAGCGGCTGCGCCGGGCGTTCGGCAAGGGCGTGCCGGACAGCGAGCGGCGCCGGCTCGGCCGCACCGTGGAGCAGTTCGACGAGGTCCTCGGCTCGTTCGGGATGCGCGGGCGACGGGTCACCTCCCAGGAGCTGGAATGGCTGCTCTTCCGGTCGGTCGCGCTGTGCATGGCGCCGCCCGGCACGCTCTCCCCGGTGACGAACGGGCACTGGGAACGCGGCGACCTGCTGGCGCTGACCGAGCAGGTCGAGCGGTACCGGACCCCGTACGGCTCGACCCTCAAGCTGGTCAACCGGATGACCGGCGAGGAGCGGCACGTCGCCGTGCTCTCCGTCGGGCGGATGGAACCCCTGGAGATCCCGGAACGCCACGAGCCGTGGCTGCACTTCCACGAGCGGCTGCCGTGGCCGATGGAGATCTCCTCGCGGATCGACATCCTCGGGTCGGGCGACTCCTTCCGCAACCTCGAGCACCGGCTCCGGATGATCCGCTCGCAGCAGCTCGACTACGCCGAGCACGGCATCGACGCCCCGCCGGAGCTGGAGCGGCTCGCCAAGCGCGCCCTCGTCATCGGCGACGAGATGACGACCGGCCTGCCGGTGGAGTCGGCCCGGGCGCACGGCTGGCACCGCGTCGCCGTGGGCGGCCGCAACCGGGAGGAATGCCTGGAACGCGCCCGCCGGCTCATCCAGCTGTACTCCCGGGAGCTGCGGATCTCCCTGCAACTGCCGAAGAACCAGGACTGGCTGGCCCGGGAGTTCATCCCCGGCGAGCCGATCGCGAACACCGGCTACCTGCGCCGGATGCCGGTCAAGCTGCTGGCCGCGGCGCTGCCGCAGGCCGCGTCGAACGTCGGCGACCGGCGGGGTGACCTGATCGGGCGGACGGCCGGCACCTGCCGCCGGCCGGTCTTCCTCGACCTGCACTTCCCCATGGAGGTGCGCGAGCGCTCGGGGCTGGCGGTCTTCGTCGCCGAGCCGGGTGGCGGCAAGTCCACGCTGCTCGGTGCCCTGGGTTACCTGGCGGCCCGGCGCGGCGTCCAGGTCACCCTGCTCGACCCGTCCGGGCCGCTGGCCCGGCTGTGCGCGATGCCGGAGCTGCGCCCGTACTCCCGGGTGCTCAACCTGACCGGTTCGGAGCAGGGCACGCTGGCGCCGTACTCGCTGATCCCGACCCCGCTGCGCACGGAGTTTTCGACCGGCCCGGCCGGTGACCGGGAGTTCGAGATCTCCGTCTCCAACGCGCGCGCGGAGCGGCGGATGCTCGTCCAGGACATCTGCATGATGCTGGTGCCGCCGCAGGTGGCCCGGGAGGCGTCCACCGCGACCCTGCTGCGGCACGCCGTCCGCCAGGTGCCCGCGGAGGAGACCTCGACCCTCGACGACGTGGTGGCGTGCCTGCAGGGGCTGGCCGACGACGACGGCCGGGAGCTGGCGAACCTGCTGCTGGACACCGCCGAGATGCCGCTCGCGCTGCTGTTCTTCGGGTCGCCGCCGCCCGGGCTGCTCGGCGCCGACGCCGCGCTCACGGTGATCACCATGGCCGGGCTCCGGCTGCCCGACCTGAAGATCGAACGCGAGTACTGGTCCGCCGAGGAGTCGCTGGCCCTGCCGATGCTGCACACGGCGCACCGGCTCGCCGTCCGGCGCTGCTACGGCGGCGCGATGTCCTCCCGAAAGCTGGTCGGCCTCGACGAGGCGCACTTCATGGAGGGCTGGCGGTCCGGCCGGTCCTTCCTCGTCCGGCTCGCCCGCGACTCCCGCAAGTGGAACCTCGCCGCCCTCGTCGCCTCGCAGAACCCCCGCGACATCCTCGGCCTGGACGTACAGAACCTGGTCTCCACCGTCTTCGTCGGGCGCATCGCGGAGGACCAGGAGATCGCCTCCGAGGCGCTGCGGCTGCTCCGGGTGCCGGTCAACGACGGCTACGAGGCGACCCTGGCCTCGCTGTCGAACGTCGACTCCTCCTCGGCCGCCCGCCTGGGCTTCCGCGAGTTCGTCATGCGGGACGTCGACGGGCGCGTGCAGAAGGTCCGCGTCGACGTCTCCTACGTCGACGGACTGCTGGACTACCTGGACACCACCCCGGCCGCCGTCGGGGCGTCCCCGGCGGAGATCCTGCCGGCCTCAGCGGCCGATGCGGAGGTGTGACATGGAGCGGCTGGGATCCCGCCGGGCGGCGCAGGTGCTCGTCCTCCTCGTGCTCGCCCTGACCACGGTGAGCTGGCCGTTCTCGCCCGCCGCCGCGGCACCCGCCGCCGTGCCGGCCCGTGCCCCCGGTGACGTGTGCTCCACGGCCCAGTGGCGGGCCGACTTCCGCGCCTGCGTCGACAAGCTGGGGGAGGTGGCGGAGGCGCGCAAACAGTGCCTGACCGCGCCCACCCCGAGCACTCCGGACTCCGGCCTCGCCGGCTGGTTCGCCAGCCGGCCGCCGGCCGCGATCACCAACGGTGTCGCCGAGTACTCCACGCTCTACGGCTACGCCGGGTACAGCTACACGACGTACGACATCGGGTGCGCGTCGACCCTCATGCATCCCGACTACAAGTTCGAGAACACCATCGCCAACGGCGAGTTCATGCTGGCCACCGCGATCATCGGCGCGTCCAACGCGCTGCGGGAGCGGGCCTGGGACCCGGCCTCGATGTGGGGCTGGGCCGACCCGCTCGTCCAGCAGGCGACGCGGGCCGTCTACGACAAGGTGTTCACCGTCTTCGGCGTCCTCACGCTGGCCGTAGTCGGTCTGTACCTGATGTGGCGCTCGCGGCAGTCCGACATGAGCATCGCCACCACCACCGCCGGCTGGGCCGTGCTCGTCATGGTGGCGGTGACCGCGCTGGCCGCCTGGCCGGTCAAGTCGGCCAATCTGGCCGACGCCACGCTGGTCGGCACGCTCGGCGTGGTGCACGACGCGCTCGGCCCCCGCGTCGAGCAGCCGGCCGCCGGCCGCTGCCTCGACGCGTCCCGGCCCGAACGCTGCCAGGACAACCGGCCACCCGCGGTACGTGCGAGCGACACCGTGACGGAGGCGATGCTGTTCAACAACTGGGTGCGGGGCGCCCTCGGGACCGCTGAGAGCGACACGGCGCAGAAGTACGGCCGCGCACTGTACGACGCGAAGTCCCTCACGTGGGGCGAGGTGCAATCGCTGCGAGACAACCCAGAGAACCGAGACGCACTGATCGGCGAGAAGAACCGGCAGTGGATGAAGGTGGCCGAGCAGATCAAGACGGAAGACCCGGAGGCGTACGAATACCTCACCGGGGCCAACGGCATGGAGCGCATCGGCGCCGGGTTCATCGCGGTGCTGGCCGCCCTGCTGTTCGC
>DASQDS010000012.1:0-14047 GCA_035634075.1 Pilimelia sp.
CGGCCGACACCCACGGGGCGCGCGGGTACGGTCGGACGGCCCTGGCCGGATACCAGAGCTGGACCATGATCTCCCGCGCCGGCCGCGCCGGCAGCCAGGGGTCGGGCCGCGACCTGTCGACCAGGTGCAGTGAGACGGTGCCGATGTCCCGCCGCCCGGTCGGGGTCGGCAGGACCAGCTGCGTGGCCGTGGACGCCGCGACCCGGCCGAGCGCCGGCGGTTCGGGGGCGGCCCGGGCGGGGCCGGACGCGGGAGCGAGGAGGCTGGCGGCCGTGGCGATGGCGGCGAGTGTGCTTCTCATTGCCCGAGTCTTCGCGACCCACGACCGTCGTCGTAGTGCCGGAACCCACCCGTTCCGGTGGGCGATCCATGGTTTGGCCATGACGAATGTCACGGACCGCCGGCCCGTGTCCACCCTGGATCGCGCCGCGGTTCGGCCTGATCTTTATGCCGCTATTTTCGCCACCGTGGGCTGCTGCTATTCACTGAGATGGATACCGGTCTCTTGACACCCCGTGGCGGGTGCTCAAAGAATGGGTTCAAACGGGGATCTCGATGCGCGCGTCAATCCAGCTGATCCGGCTCGGGTTGATTCGTCGTGCTCTGTTTCCCTGCCATCACGCAGAGGCGGTCGGGGGCCGCTTTCAGATCGGGGGAAATGCGCGTGAGAAGAGAATCGGCATGTCGCAGCACGCCGGCCGGCGCCTGACCGCCGTCCTGGCGCCGCTCCTGGCGGCACTGCTCGTGGCGATGACGCCCGGTGGCGCGTCCGCGGCCGCCGCGGCCGCCGATGCGCGGCCCGGCGGCAAGCTCTTTGCGGGCGGCACCTTCACCGAGGCCGGCGGGACGGTCGCGAACAACATCGCCGCCTGGGACGGGGTCGACTGGTCGGCGTTGACCGGGCCCGCCGGCGAGGGTACCGACGACCAGGTCAGCGCGATGGTGCTCTACAACGGCAAGCTCATCGTGGGCGGCTCCTTCATCGAGGCCGGCGGCGTGCCGGTGAGCGGCATCGCCAGTTGGGACGGCACGACCTGGGCACCGTTGACCGGGGCATCCGGCATTCCGGGGGTCACGGTGGCGCCACTCGGTTTCGTCTCATCGCTCGCGGTCTACAACGGTGACCTTTACGTCGGGGGCTACTTTCCCCGGGCCGGCGGTACGCAGACCGTGCACAACCTGGCCCGATGGAACGGCACGGAATGGTCGCCGGTAACGGGCCCGGCGGGCTTCGGCACGGAAAACAACGGGAGCGACATCGCGCCGATCTGGGACCTGGCGGTGCACAACGGTGCCCTGATTGTCGGCGGGAACTTCACCTCGGCCGGCGGTGTGCCGGCCAACAGTGTGGCGCGCTGGGACGGCGCGACCTGGTCGGCGGTGGGGATGCCCGCCCTGAACGACCTGACGGTGCTGGCGCTGGAGCAGCACAATGGGATGCTGGTGGCGACGCGTTCCTACGTCGGCGACAACGTCAGCGTCCATGATGTCGCCCGGCTCACCTTCGCCGGCCAGTGGGCGCCGCTGCTGTCGCCGTCGGGCGCCGGGCTGAACGGCGAAGCGCGTGACCTGACCGTCTACAACGGGCAGCTGATCGCCGGCGGCTTCTTCACCGGGGCCGGGGGCGTCCCGGTCAACCACGTCGCGGCCTGGGACGGCACCAGGTGGTCCGCGCTCGCGGGGCCCACCGGCACCGGCACCAGCGGTGACGTATACGCCCTGACCGTCCACCAGGGCCAGCTGATCGTCGGCGGGTTCTTCGCGACGGCGGGCGGCGTCCCGGTGCGCAACATCGCGCGCTGGAACGGCGCCACCTGGGCGGCACTGCCCGGCTCCGGCCGCGTCGGCGTGAACAACGCGGTGTTCGAGCTGCTCTCCACCTGACCGGCGCGGTCCTCGCCGTGGCCGACGCCGGCCACGGCGAGGACCGCGTGCGCGACCGAGCGTGCCGTCACGCCCGCGGGACGTACCGGCGGATGGTGAAGGTGTCGGCGGTGACGCCCTGCTGGAACAGCAGGTCCAGGGAGCCGGCGAGGACGTGAACGCCGGCCGGGGTCACGGTCGCCGTGCTGGGCGCCCGGTCCGGCCACGGTGCGACGCGGTGGAATGTCCGCGCCCTGGCCCAGCCGCCGTCCCCGCGCAGCGTCTGGACCGCGTCCGCACCGGGCGCCAGCACCGAGTTGGTGACCGCGACCAGCGCCCCGCTCGGCAGCAGTGCCAGCCCGTCGCCGCCGACCAGCGGCCGGTCCAGGTCCACCGGGCGCACGTCGCCGCCCGCGCCGATGCGCCACAACTCGCCGGTGGTGTACGCGACGGCCAGCAGGAAGCCGGCCGGATGCCACACGATGCCGCCGAGGCCCGCGTTCGGATCGGCCAGCCGGGGATCGCGCACGAGTACCGTGACGCGGCCGGCCGGGTCCACCCGGTACACGCCGTCGGCGGCCGGGTCCGTGACGTAGGCGTTGCCGGCGGGGTCGATCGCCAGGTCGTTGGCGGCATGCCCACCCGGGATCCCGGTGAGGCTGACGAGGTGCAGCGGCCGGCCGGTGGCCAGGTCGAAGATCCCGAGCCCCGAGCGCTGGAAGATCGTCTCGGATGCGGACCGCTCGCCGACGCCGAGGTCGGCGAAGGCGACGAGCACCCGGCGCCGGCGGAGATCGACGTGGACGCCCAGGGTGGACACCATCGCCGGGTCGGCGATCAACGTGCGGACCGACCCGTCCCGGCGTACGACACTCACTGTCCCGTGCCGCGCCGAGCTGACCAGGAACGCCCCGCGGGTCGGGTCCCACGCGACGCCCTCCGGGTGCAGGCGGGGTGCGCTCGCCGTGAGCGCCCCCGGCCGGCCGTGGCCGCCGGCCGGCCGGGCCGACGGCGGTCCCGCGGCGGCGATCCCGGTGGGCAGGAGCGTCGCGGCGGCCGTGGCGGTCGTGAGCGCGAACAGGTCTCGTCTGGTCAGCGATGGCATGACTCCACCCTGTACCGACGGCCGAACAAGGCGGAAGACACTGTGGATACCGGTACTCCTGCTACCAGGCGGGCCGGGTCGTCAGCGAGGTTCGCGCGGGCGGCGCGGCGCCGGCCGACCCGCGGGTCGCGGTCGTGGCACGGCGGCTCAGCCGGGCACGGGGGCTCAGCCGGGCACGGGGGCGGCGGCGGGCGGGTCTTTCGGTGCCGGCGGGGGACCGTCGGCTGGTGCCCTGTCGCCGAGGGACAACAGCAGGGTGCGCAACGTGCCGGCCAGGCGTTCCTGCTCGGGCACCGGCAGCCCGGCGAGCAACTCGTCGTACCGCCGCTCGACGACCTGGAGGAGCCGCCCCGCCGTCTGGTGGCCACCGTCGGTGAGGCCGATCAGGACCTGGCGCCGATTGCCCGGGTCGACGTCGCGGCTGACCAGGCCGCGGGCGACCAGCCGGTCGACCCGGTTGGTCAGCGCACCGGGGCTGAGCACCATCTGCCGGCCGAGCGCGCCGGCGGTGAGCACATGTGGCGGCGGGACCCGGCGCAGCGCGCCGAGCACGTCGAACTCCCACATCTCGAAGCCTTCGGCGGCCATGGCCGTACGCATCAGGCGGTCGATGACGCGGGTGGCCCGTAGCAGCCGGCCGATCACCGCGAGGTTGCGCATGTCGGCCTCCGGCCACTCGCGCCGGTGCTGTTCGATGATCATGTCGACCGCGTCCCGGTCGGCGGGTCCGCCGGCTCCCGCACCCCGCGCCCTCCGCGCCACGCCGAACGCCCCTCGAAATTTTTGGTGTCGAAATATTTGATCCATGCTAACACGCCCGATCTGCCGGATTCGGCCCGCTGGCCGTGGGCTCGCGGACGCATCGCGAAGGTTTCACATCGAAGTGTTTGACGGTGCAGCAGTGGTGTCGTACTGTCAACGCAATAGTTTCGATGTCGAAGTCTTCGATCCAGAAGTCAGGAGTCAACGATGACTACCACGGCGACCGCGACCCGCGCTCCCCGACCGACCGGCCGGAGCGGGAAACGCCCCGGCTACGTCCTCCTCTCCGCGTGCATCGACGGTCACGCCGGGCCGTTCAGCGCGCCCAAGCGGGCCGTCCTCGCCGCTGTCGCGGCGCAACGCGGGCGGCTCGGCCGGGATCTCGCCGCCGATGTCGCACTCCTGACGGCCCGGCGGATCACCGGGCCGGCGGTGGCGGGGGCCGCGCCACCCGCGCGCCGGGTGGTGCGGGTGCGGCAGTGGGCCACCGTCGACGGCCACTGGGGAGAGGTCACGAGCCCGCCGTTCGACGTGGCCGTGCTGGTGCGCTGCCCGACGGCGGAGTGGGCACGTTGGCTCACGGCGGATCCGACGCTGGTGGACCTGCAGGACACGCTCGGGGCGGCGGGGCGCGGCTGCCGGCTCGAGGTGCTCGACGACGTCCGCGGGGCCGCTGCCGCGCCGGACGCGCCCGGCGCCGGGCCGTACCTGCTGGTCAGCCACGCCCGGCGGCCGCGTCGGCTCGGCGGCGCCGAGCCGGCGCCGGCGCCGGTCTGGGCGTGGCCCGACGACCGCTCCATGCGGCGCGACCTCGCGCTCTCACCGCACCTGCGCCGGTACGCCGGCGACGCCGCCACACCGTCGCACGTCACCTGGTATGGGCCGGTCTGACCGCGCCACGGCGGCACGGGTCCGTGCTGGACAGGCCCGGCGGGCTCACAGGTCGCGGCGTTGGAACGCCAGCCCCGCGAGCCCGAGCACGAGGGCGACCCAGAGGCCGGTCCAGGCGAGGTAGGTGGTGGTGAGCTTGGCCATGCTCAGGAACGGCGACTCCTCAATCCCGGAGCCGACCTGCAGCAGCAGCGTGGGGTCCTGGAACGCGTTCATGGCCCCGCGCCACAGGCCGTCGGTCGGCAGCAGGATCCTGGAGACGGTGCCGATCTGGGCCACGCTGTCGTTGCCGAGCGCCTCGCCGACCGAGCCCACCACGCCGGCGATCCAGGTCGCCCCGAAGAGGCCGACGGCCACGATGCCCGACGCCATCGGCGTGATCGCGGTGGACAGCAGGGTGCCCAGGGTGAGCAGCACCGTGGTCTGGACCGCGAGCAGGACCAGCCCGGTGACCGGCTGCGGTGCCCAGTAGTCCACCGTGAACCGGACGATGAGGAGTTGGGCGAACCCGGCGATGGCCACGAAGCCGCTGCCGAAGATCACGAGGCCCAGCCACTTGCCCACCAGGACCGCCGCGCGGCGGATCGGCCGCGCCAGGACCGCCAGCGCGATGCCCGACTCGATCTCGCCGGCCACGGTGGGGCCGGCGAGGAAGGCGGTGCCGAGCGCGGCGATCAGGCTCAGGCCGAACATCACCAGATTGAGTACGGTGGAGCCGGCCACTCTTGCCTCGCCCGAGGTCAGCCCGCCGAACTCGGCGTCGAGCCGGTGGAACCCCCAGGCGCTGAGCGCGAGGAGGATGACGGTCATCACGATCAGCGAGCGCAGCACCCGGCGGCGGGCGGCCTCCTGCAGGGTGATGGCCGCGACGGTGAGAACGGTGCGGACGATCATCGGTGCTCCTCGCTGCTACCGGCGCGCAGGATGTCCAGCAGGCGCTCCTCGAGGCTGATCCGCGCCGACTCGACCGCGTGGACCCGCACGCCCAGGCCGACCAGGTCGGCCACGAGGTCGGGGACGGTGCTGGCGGCCGGGTCGGTGGGCAGCTCGACGGTGTACGTGTCACCGCTGCGCGTGAGCCGGCCGGTGGCGGCCAGCCGGGCCTCGGCCTGCGCGTCCACCCCGTCGAGCCGCAGCCGCAGCTCGCGCTGGCCGAGCAGCTCCGGGAGGGTCCCGGAGGCGGCAACCCGGCCCTTGTCGAGAATGACCACCCGGTCGCAGACCCGCTCCACCTCGCCGATGAGGTGCGAGTTGAGCAGGACGGCGACCTGGCGGGCCTTGAGGGAGAGCAGCAGGTCCCGGACGTCGGCCCGGCCGAGCGGGTCCAACGCGCTCGTCGGCTCGTCGAGCACCACCAGGTCCGGGCGGGCCACCAGCGCGACGGCCAGCCCGAGGCGCTGCTGCATGCCCTTGGAGAAGCCGCCCACCCGGTCGCCGGCGCGGTCGGCCAGGCCGACGACGGCCAGGCACTCGCGCCGCTCGGGCGCCGGCACCGCGGCGCCCGCCAGCCGGACGTGCAGGGTCAGCACCTCCTCGGCGGTGAGCCACGGCTGGTACCGGAACAGTTCCGGCAGGTAGCCGACGCGGGCGCGGGCGCGCGGGTCCCCGGCCGGGCGCCCGAGCAGGAGCACCTCCCCGGCGTCCGGCCGGACGAGACCGAGCAGGATCTTGATGGCGGTCGTCTTGCCGGCCCCGTTGGGTCCGAGCAGGCCCACCACTTCGCCCCGGCCGACGGTGAAGGACACGTCGTCGACCGCCGTCTGCCGCCGGTACCGCTTGCGCAGGCCCGAGCACCACACCGCCGGGGCGGCGGGCAGCTCGGCGAGCAGGCGCTCCGCGGTGTCGAGGGCGGGTCCGCCCGGCCGGGCGGTGGGCTCGGTGGTCACCTGGTCCCCAGCCGGCGGGCCACCGACAGCACCTCGGCGGTGCTCAGGGAGCCGGCCACCGCGGTCACGACGCCGTCGTGCACCCAGACCACGCCCGCCAGGGCGCCGTCCCGCGAGGCGAGGACCGTGGCCGGTAGTCCGCCGACGTCGGCGGTCGAACTTGTCAGGTACCTGGCGTTCACGGGCAGGGGCAGCGTCGTGCCGTCGCCGGAGAAGCCGCGCAGCTGCGCCGCGACGGCATCGGGCAGACCGGGCAGGGTCAGCAGGTACCCGACGGCCTTCTCGAAGGGGATGCCCGCGGAGTACGCGCTGGGTGCGACGAGGCGGGCGACGATCAGGGCGGGCACACCGCGGGCTTCCGACCAGACCGCGGCGAGCCCCGGGCCGGCGCTCAGCCGGAACTGGCTGCCGTCGAGGCCCGGGGGTGGCGTCGGCAGCGGCTCGCCGACTGTCGCGGCGACCCGCCTCGCCTTCTCGACCGAGAAGGTGAACACCGCGTCCACCCGGCCGCCGACCTGGAACGTCGGCTCCCCGGTGACGCCGCGGGGCAACTCGCTCACCAGCGGGACGGAAAGGCCGGTGGCCCGCTCTGCGCCGGCGGCGTCGGCGACCTCGCGCACGTCGGCCTCCTCGGTCACCTCGACCGTGCCGTACGCGGAAAGGTCGGGCAGCTCGACCAGGTCGGCCTGGGTGAGCGTGACCGGGGCGATCTGCTCGGTCCGGAACACCTGCAGCCAGTCGGCGGCGGCCGCGGCGCTGGCGCCGGTCAGAAGGGCGACGGCGGCGACGCCGGCGACCAGCGGCTTGCGCAGCGCGGTCCGCCAGCGGCGGGCCGCGGCGGTAGAACGCCGGAAGCCCTTCGCCGCGTCGGGACGCAGCCGGTGCCCGTCGACGGCGACCGACTGCGACAGTCGGGACCACCCCGCGTCCACGTCCACGGCCGGGTCGGCGCCCAGCGCTGAGGCGGTCAGCGCCGCGTCGCGCTGGGCGGCTGCCAGCCCGGACAGGCACACCGGGCACCCGGCGACGTGCTGACGATCGGCCTCGGCGACGCCGGCCGGCTCGTCCAGGAGCCGGCGCAGGGTGCCGTCAGTCGGATGACGCATGACGGGTCAACTCCTCGCGTAGGGCGGATTCGGCGCGTCGCACGGTGGTGCCCACGCTGCCGGGGGAGAGGTCGAGGGCGGCCGCGACCTCGGCGTAGCTGAGGCCGCTGTGCCGCAGGACGAGGGCAACTGCCTGCTTGTGGGGGAGCCGGGCCAGCGCCGCCCGCACGCGCCGGCGTTCGTCGAGGGTCACGACGGCGTCGGCGACATCCGGGCAGACGGCGCTGTTGTCGCCGGCGGCCTCCTCGCGGGAGGCGCGCCGGCGGCCGGAGCGGAGGTGGTTCAACGCGGTGTGCGCCGCGGCGACGGACAACCACCCGGCCGCCTCGTCGGCCGGCACCGAGGAGCGGCCGAACGTCAGGAACACCTCCTGCGCCACGTCCTCGGCCTCGTCCCGGGAACCGAGCACCCGGGCGGCGACCGCGACGACCCGCGGATAGGCGGCGCGGAAGACCTGTTCGAGGTCTGCCCGCACGGAGCCGGGCCCCGGTGGGGTCGACACGGCAACGCCGTCCCTTCGCTCGGGCCGCCCGGCCGCCCGGCCGCGACCGTTCGCCGACGGGACCCCCGGCGCGACGGCGGCCGGTGCGGTGGGGCCGGGCCCGATGAGATCCACGTCTTCCTCCACATCATGGAAGCACCGCCGGCGCCCCGCATGTGACAACCGCCGGCGGGCAGTGCGCCGGTGACCCTTGTCATTCGCCGGCGAGGTCGACGCGGTGGGGCCCGACGTGCGCACGCGGGCGACGCGGTGCTCGGCTGGGCCATGCTCGCCTCGTACGCCGAGCACGTCATCGTGGGCGTCGACGAGATCGTCGCCAAGCCGGCCGCGATGCCGTGGGCGGCGGCGGGGGTGCTCTCGGCGTCCGGGCAGACGGCGGCGTCGGCGATCGAGTCGCTCGCCGTACGCGAGGGTGATGTCCTGCTGGTCCACGCCGCCGCCGGCGGCGTGGGCACCTTCGCGGTGCAGCTCGCCGCCGCGCGCGGCGCCACCGTCATCGGGACGGCCAGCGAGCGCAACCATGGGTTCCTGCGCGACCTGGGGGTGATCCCGGTCCGCTACGGCGACGGCCTGGTAAAGCGGGTCCGGGGGATCGCGGCGCCGTCCGTGGTACTGGACGCCGCCGGCACCGTGGCGGCCCTGCGGGCCTCGATCGCCCTGGTGCCGGACCCGAGCCGCGTCGGCACCGTGGCGTTCCGCCGGCCGCCGCCGAGCTCGGCGTGCGGCGGCTGAGCACCGAACGCTCCGCCGCGCGGCTGGCGGGGCTCGTCGAGTTGAACCCACGGGTGGTCATCCAGGCGACGTACCCGCTGGCCGAAGCGCCGCGGGCGCACCGCGAGATCGAGACGGGCCACGTGCGTGGCAAACTCGTCCTGGAGGTGTGACGTGGTGTTCACCGACGGCGAGATCGCCTATGTGGCGGCCCAGCCGCTCGCCCGCCTCGCCGGTACGCGCACCCAGCCCTGACGGCGCCGGGCGGAGAAAGGGGCGGGGCCCGTCGTCCGCGACGGGCCCCGCCCCTTCCTGCTGCTGATCAGCGGTCGGGTGTCAGGCGTAGGTCTCGAGCTCGGCGAGCCGCGGCGTGCCGGTCGAGCCGGTGATCTCGAAGGTGAGCTTCTTCAGCGAGGTCCGGGCGAAGGTGATGGTGCCCGCCCCGCTGCTCCCGGAGGCCAGGACCGCACCGGTGTCCCCGTTGAGGACCCGCCACGACCTGATGCTGCCCGCGGAACCGGCGGCCTCCCGGACCACCGCCCGGGACACCGCGGTGGCGGCGCCCCACTTGACCGAGACGTACCCGGTCGCGCCGGCCGGCGACCAGACGGTGCTCAGGTCGCCGTCCCGCACGTTGCCGTAGCTGGTCCCGCTGGCCTTGCTGGAGCCGTCCGCACCCGCGCCGGTGCTGAGGTTCGTGCCGGTGGGCGGGTTCGGCACCGGTGCGGAGGTGGTCGGTGCCGGCGGGGGCGTGCTCTCCCCCGGCGCGGGGGTGGTGCGTGTCGGGGTCGCGCCCGGCCCGGGCGCCTGCGGCGAGCAGCTGCCGTTCGACACCTGGTTGCCCTTGTTGGCGCCCGCCAGGCGGCGGGCGAGGTCCGGCACGCAGTTGGCCGCGTCGAGGCGGTAGGAGTACGGGACGCTGACGGTGGTGGTGGACGCCATGGCGGGCCCGGCCGGCCTGGTGTCGGTGCCGGCGGCGGACCAGGTCACGTTGTCCAGGATGTTGCCGCTGGTCTGCCAGGTGCCGGCCTCGCTGGTGTAGAAGGTGCCCAGCACGTCCCGGGAGTTCTGGAAGTAGTTGTTCTCCACCTTGGCGCGCGCCCCGGCCCGGGAGTTGATGCCCGACTCGTTGAGGCGCGAGTAGTAGTTGTTGTAGATGTGGGCGACCCCGCCGCGCAGCAGCGGCGTACGCGAGTCGATGTTTTCGTACATGTTGTGGTGGAACGTGATGAAGCTGTTCCCGCGGTCGTCCTCGCTGGAGCCGATGAGGCCGCCGCGGCCGGAGTTGCGCAGGACGCTGTAGGACAGCGTGACGTACTGGACGTCGTTCTTCATGTCGAACAGGCCGTCGAAGCCCGCCGACTCGCCGCCCGAGGCCTCCAGGGTGACGTGATCGACCCAGACGTTGCGGACGGTGCTCTCCATGCCGATGGCGTCACCGCCGTTCGACGTGGGCGAGCCGGACTTCTTGACGTTCCGGACGGTCACGTTCTGAATGATGATGTTGCTGGAATCGCGGATGTGGATGCCCAGCTGGTCGAAGACGGCGCCGCTGCCGACGCCCTCGATCGTGACGTTGCTGATCTGCTTCAGCTCGATCACGCCGGCGGCGGTGCTGCAGCTGTTGCCCGACACCTTCGTGGTGTTGCCGTGGTTGATCGTGCCCGTTACCTGGATGGTGATCGGGGTGCTGCTGCTGGCCCGGTTACACAGCGCGGCATGGATCTGCGTCCCCGTGCTCGCCTGCACGGTCTGCCCGCCCGCACCGCCCGTGGTCCCACCGTTGCCGGTGGCGAACCCGTTGGCGCTGCCGGCCACGGCCGACGCCTGGAACATCGGCACGGCCACACCGATCGCGGCGCCAACCACCGCCGTGGCCACCGCTGCCTGGAGTCCCAGGGCAACTGGTCGTCTCATCCTTGCCTCACCTTCATGTCGCACTGCCGGGTAGGGCTGCGCGTACGTCGTATGTCGCCGAGCTGGCGGGTGCGGTGCGGCCTGGACCCGCGGGTCGTCAGCGTCGCCCGCGGGTAGGAGCCCGCCCGCGCGGTGTCGGTAGTGGTTGGTGCGCGAAGGCGCCGCAGGCGTCGCGCTGGTCGCCTGACCCGTGGCGAACCGCGCGCATCTGGAAAGCGCTTTCCAGAAAAGCATAGGGATGTGTCGATGGCCACGCAAGGACATGTCCAGATTGCGGCATAATGCCGTGCCGAATGTGCCGGACGCAATCGCCAGGCGAGAGCGGGGGATCACCCGCCAGGCGATGTGTGCGGCACGAGTCCTCGGCAGGCTACTGGCCCGCCACGGGCGTGCGCAAGATCGGGAAGGATCTGATTCGGGTCGATGTCTGCCCCGTGATCGCACCGCGTCGCTCAGCCGGCGATCGCCATGTCGCCACGCTGCCTCCGCCAACCGCGACCGGGCTCCGCCAATCCGTCCTCGTGGGGCCGCGGGGTCAGAAGCAGGTGCCGCAGGTGCCGTTGATTTCTTCGCCGGGTGGCGGCCAGGCCCCGAACGGCCGGGCGTGGACCACCTTTGCGACCAGTGCGTCGTCGGTCGGTAGCGGCGCCACCGAGATCTGCAGGTCCGCGGTGACGTCGGCGGCGACGCAGGTCAGGCGCTTCCACTGACCCGCGAGCACACACACCCCGTACCGGCCGGCGGCCGGCGGCAGCACGGCCGCGCCGAACGGCACGGCCGCCAGTGGGGCCTTGGCCGGGAACAGCCGGGCGGCGTGCCCAGGCGAGGTGCCGACGCTGGCGGCGGCGGTGTAGGTGGCGACCCGGAACCCGGCGTCCGGCACCGGCGTACCACACTGGGTGGCGGTGCCGAAGGCGACGAAGACCGCGTCGGGAGCGTTGTACCGGATGCCGGTCAATTCGGCCGCGGCGCAGTGCGCCCCCACCCAGGACGGGATCGGAACGGGGGTGCCGGGGTCGGCGGCTGCCGGCGAGGCCGTCAGGAACCCGGCGGCGATCGCGACGAGGGTCAGCGCGGCGCGGCGGTGGCGGGACATCAGGGCTGCTCCTGCGGTGTGGTGGGAACGGGCTGGCGGACATCGGGCAGCGGCACCGCGCGGGCGGCGCCGAGGATGAGCGCGAGTTGGAACCGGTTGTCCACGCCCAGGCGGTCCATCAGGGCGCGCAGGGTGTAGACGACCGTGCGGCGGCTGAGACCAAGTTCGGCGGCGGCCGCCTCCTCACTGACACCGGCGGTGAGCAGGGCCACGATGGCTTGCTCGCGGAGCGTCAGCATGACCGGTGGCACCTCCGGGTGGTGCGCGGCGCCCGCCGCGCGCCAATGGTCGTAGAAGAGCTTCGTCAGCCCGGCGACGGTGTCCGGGTCGGTGATCTCGATGGCGCCGGCGTCGAAGTCGACCGGGTCCGCCGGGAACAGCGCGGATTTCCGGTCGAACACCATGAGCTTGAGCGGCACGCTCGGGGCCACGCGGAGTTCGCTGCCCGGGGGGCCCGCCTGGGGCCCGCCTGGGGCCGGGGTCAGACCCAGGATCCGCATCCGTACCCCCCGCGCCAGGAGCGACCGGTCGAGGGGCCGGGCCGCCGCGTGGGCGTCCGGCGTGATCACGTCCTCGGTGTTGATCGCCAGGTGCTCGTGCCGCTCGCCAGCCACGAGCTGACCGATGCGGTGCCGCGCCGCCGCCCGGGTCGACAGTCGGTGCACCGCCGCCGGCGGGACCCGGTCGAGGTGCAGGCTTGCCACCGCGGCGAGGTGCCGGCGGTGCAGCTCACCGATCCACAGTGGCTCCCGGGGACGGTCGAGGGCCGGCGCCTCGGCCGCGTCCACGGCCCGCCACAGCCCGCGCCGGCGCGGCTCGCGGGCGACACCGAGCGCGGCGAGCTCGGCCAGCGCCGGGCTGATCCGCGCGGCCCGCATGCCCAGGTGCCGGGCCAGTTGCTGGGCCGTCGCCGGCCCGAGCTGGACCAGTGCCCGGTAGGCCAGCCCGGCGTCGGCGGACAGCCCCCAGCTGTCCAGTGACGGCACGACGGCCGGCCCGCGCACCGGGCGCGCGGCCGTACCTCCTTGTCGCACGGACCCCCCACCTTCCGTTCGTGAGCCACTCCAGCATGTCCGGCGGCGCGCGCACAGTGCGCGTGTCCGAACCATTGCTCAGGTGCGCAACCCCCGTTTGTCGGCGCGCTCGTATCGTGCCCAGGAAATCAGCGCTGCGGCAACTTTTAGCTGATTCCCGTCTCGGGCGGCCGGCGCCGTGCCCAGATGCGCAACGAGCACTCCGCCCGGGGTTGACGCCATGTTGCACCAGGTGGCCTGGTGGAGTCCCGGGATGAATCTCCGGATGCCGCACCAATGGCGGTGGGCGCGGGGTGGTTAAGGAGTTCTGGAATGCGCAATATTGTGGTGACGGGTGGCGGAACGGGCATCGGATATGCGATAGCGGAGGCGTTCGTCGCGCAGGGCGACCGCGTCGTGCTCACCGGCCGCCGGCGCGCGGTGCTCGACGAGGCGGTCCGGCGACTCGGCGGCGCGGCCGACGCCGTCGCCTTCGACGCGGCCGACCCGGCGGCGGTCGCCGAGGCGGCGAACAGCCTGCCAACGACGGTCGACGTTCTGGTCAACAACGCCGGCGGCAACACCGACTTCGCCGCACCGCCCGGCGACGACCTGGTCAGCGTCGCCGACCGGTGGCGGGCCAACCTCGCTGCCAACGTCCTGACGGCGGTCCTGGTCACCACGGCGCTCGCCGACCGCATCCCCGAGGGCGGCCGGGTCGTGACGATCGGTTCCATCGCCGCCCATCAGGGCGCCGGTGCATACGGCGCGGCCAAGGCGGCGGTCGAGGCCTGGAACGCGGGCCTCTCGGCAAGGCTCGGACCCCGGCGGATCACCGCCAATGTCGTCGCGCCCGGTCTTGTCACCGGCACCGAATTCTTCCGCGGCCGGCTTACCGATCAACGAGCCAGGTCCCTCGTCGCGGCGACGCACACCCAGCGGGCGGGCGTGCCGGTCGACATCGCCGCGCTCGTGCTCTTTCTGGCCTCGCCGCAGGCCATTCACGTGACCGGCCAGGTCTTGCACGCCAACGGCGGCGCATTCCTCGGACGGTAGCCCAATAAAAGGACAACAACGGGAAAAGAAGGGCACAGTTGTGAAGTTAGTGACAAGGAGATCTCCGGTGCTCGTCGCCGCCGTGCTGGCGGTGCTCGTCGCCGCGCCGCCGGGCGCTGCCGCGCTGCCGCCCGCCGCG
>DASQDS010000013.1:0-6102 GCA_035634075.1 Pilimelia sp.
CAGGCCGAGCGCCGCGCCGACTCGGCCGCGGCCGCGCGCCTGTGGCGGCAGGCGGTGACCGCCCACGAGCGCGGTGCCGGCGGCATCGCCGACCGCCTCGAGGCGGTCCTGGGGCTGGGGCGTGCGCTGGCCGTCACCGGCCGGCTCGGCGAGGCGCGCCAACACCGGGCGGCGGCGATCACCGCGGCGGCCACTCTCGACGACCCGCTGCTGGCCGCGCGCATCATCACGGCCTTCCAGGTGCCCGCGGTCTGGACGCGCAACGACGACGAGGCCCTCTCCCGGCAGGTCGTCGACGTGGCCGAGCAGACGCTGCGGGTGCTCCCGCCGGACCGGCTGGCGGACCGCTGCCGCCTCCTGAGCACGGTCGCGCTGGAACTACGCGGCACCACCACGGACCGCGGTCACCGGGCGGCGCGCGAGGCGACGGCGCTGGCCCGGCGGCTGGCCGACCCGGCCCTGCTGGCGTTCGCCAGCAACGCCCGTTTCATGCACACCTTTGCGCGCACCGGGCTGGCCGGCGAGCGGGCGCGGATCGGCGCGGACCTGATCGAGCTCGCCGCCCGGCACGAGCTGGTCACGTTCGAGGTGCTCGGCCACCTCATCGCCCTCCAGGCCCAGTGCGCGCTCGGCGAGTTGACCACGGCCGACGCGCACGCGGCCGCCGCCGACCGGCTCGCCGAACGCTACGACCTGCCGCTGGTGGGCGTCTTCACCCGCTGGTACGCCGCCCTGCGCCTGGCCATCGGCGGCCGGCTCACCGAGGCCGAGGCCGCGTACCGCGTCGCGCACGCCCGCCTCGCCGGGGGCGGGATGCCGGGCCTGGCGGACGGGCTGCTGCCGCTGGCCCTGCTGGCCCTCCGCCTGCCGGCGCCCGCCGGGGACGGGATCGGGTCGGCGGACCTGGCGGAGTGCGACGGCTGGGACTGGGGGCCGCACGAGCCGTGGGTCCGGCCGGTGTTGCTGCTGGCGGCGGGCAGCCGCGACGACGCCGCCCGCGCGCTGGCGTCGCTCCCGGAGTCGCCGCACGACCTGCTCCGCGAGGCGCGGCTCTGCCTCGCGGCCCGCGCCGCCGTCGCCCTCGGCGACCGGACGACGATGGCGTACGTCCACGCCGAGCTGCTGCCCGCCGCCGGTGAGCTGGCCGGCGCCGGAAGCGGGATCCTGACGCTGGGTCCGGTGTCCCGTCACCTGGGCGACCTCGCGGCCGCGCTGGGCCGGTCGACGGAAGCGTCACCCGCCGGCGGCCGGGCCACTGGTTCCGGCACCCGCTGACCGGCGCACGCCGGCCGTGGTCCGGCACGCCGCCCCGCGGCCACGAGGTTGTACATTTGCCGTCGTGTTCATGGTCGCGTTGGGTGCGGGCGCCGAGTTGCGGCCCCTGGAGCCGTGGCAGGCCGAGGAGTTCCTCGCCCACATCGACCGGGCGCGGGAGGCGGTCGATCCGTGGGTCCCGTGGGCCAGCCTGAGCACCGACCTCGCGTCCGCCCAGGCCACCCTGGGGCGGTACGCCGACCTGGCGGCCCGCGACGCCGGGCGGCTCTACGGGGTCTGGCTCGACGGCACGCTCGTCGGCGGCGTGCTCTTCGTCTCCTTCGACGCCAAGACGGGCACGTGCGAGGCCGGCTGCTGGCTGGAGCCGGCCGCGCAGGGCCGCGGGATCATCACCGAGGCGGTCCGGGTGCTGATCGACTGGGCGGTGCGGCAACGCGGGATGCACCGCGTCGAATGGCGCTGCCGGCCCGACAACGTCCCGAGCGGCAACGTCGCCCGCCGGCTGGGCATGCGCCTCGACGGCGTCCTGCGCTCCGCGTACCCGTATCGCGGCGTGCGGCACGACCTCGAGGTCTGGGCGACCACCGCGCCGGAGTGGCTGGCCAGCTCGGCCGGCTGACCAGCCGGTCAGCCGTGCCAGGAGCGCCAGAGGGCCGCGTACGCCCCGCCGGCGCGGAGCAGCTCGTCGTGGCTGCCCAGCTCGGTGATCCGCCCCCCGTCGAGCACCGCCACCCGGTCGGCGTCGTGCGCGGTGTTCAGCCGGTGCGCGATCGCGATGACGGTACGCCCGGTCAGCAGCGCGGCCAGCGCCCGCTCGGTGCGGCGGGCGGTGGTCGGGTCCAGCGCGGCGGTGGCCTCGTCCAGGATCAGGACGCCGGGGTCGGCGAGCACCAGCCGGGCCAGGGCGAGCTGCTGGGCGTCCGCGGCGCCGAGCTCCCGGGCGCCGTCGCCCAGCGGCGTGTCCAGGCCGTCGGGCAGGTCGGTGGACCAGTCGGCGCCCACGGCGACCAGCGCGGCGCGCATCTGACCATCGCTGGCGTCCGGCGCGGCGAAGGCGAGGTTGTCCCGCAGGGTGCCGATGAAGACGTGGTGCTCCTGGGTGACCAGCGCGATCCGGCGCCGGCGCACGGCCGGGTCCAGGTCGGTGACCGGGCAGTCGCCGAGGCTCACCACGCCCGCGCGCGGCGGGTCGATCCCGGCGAGCAGCCGGGCCAGGGTGGACTTGCCGGCGCCCGACGGGCCGACGATCGCCAGCCGCTCGCCGGGGCGCACCTCCAGGTCGATGCCGTGCAGGACGTCGTGGCCGGCCGTGTAGGAGAACCGCGCGCCGCGGACGAGAAGGCGTTGCCCTGGCGCCGCGGACGCCGCGCCGGGCGCCTCCGGCGGGACCTGGCCGACGCCGAGCACCCGGGCGAAGGAGGCGAAACCCCGCTGCGCCTGCTCCATCCACTGCAGTAGCTGGTCCAGCGGCTCGACCGCCTGCTGGAGATACAGCGCCGCCGCGATCACCGCGCCGAGGGTCACCACGTCCCTGGTGAGCAGGAGCCCGCCGACCAGCAGCACCACGGCGGACGGCAGCGCGTAGCTGGCCTCCGCCACGGGGAAGAGCACCGTCCGCAGCGCCAGGGTCGCGCGCCGGGCGGCCCACAGCCCGCCGATGCGCTGGCGGCCGTACCGGATGCGGTCGTCGGTGAGGCGGAGCGCCTCGACGGTGCGCGCGCCCTCCGCGGTGGTGGTGAGCGCCTCCGTCAGCTCGGCCGCGGCGGCGCCCTCGGCGAGGTACGCGGCGCTGGCCCGGCGCAGGTACCACCGGATCACCGCGACGATCGACGGCAGCCCCGCCAGCGCGGCGAGCCCGAGCAGCGGGTGCAGCAGGAACACCGCCCCGAACAGCAACGACAGGTGCACCGAGGCGAGGATCATGACGGGCACCACGTCGCGGACGGTGGTGCCGACGGTCGTCACGTCGACCGAGCTGCGGGTGGCCAGCTCACCGGTGCCGGCGCGCTCGACGACGGAGACCGGCAGGTTGAGCGTCCGCGCGACGAACTCCTCGCGGAGCCGCGCGACGGCCCGCTCGCCGAACCGGTGGCCGGCGTACCGCGCGTACCGGGTGAGCAGCCCCTGCGCCAGCACGCACGCGCCGATCGCAAGCGCCAGGCGGTCCACGGTGGCGGCGCCCGCGCCGCCGGTGACCTCGTCGACGATCTCGCCGAGCAGCCACGGCGCCGCCAGGCCCGCGATCGCCGCGGCGGCGTTCAGCGCCAGCACGACCGCGACCGCCCGCCGGTCACCGGCGAGCAGGGCCAGCGTGGCGCGGCGGACCGCGGCGCGGTCGGCCACCGGCAGGCCGGTCATCACCGCACCCCGTCGACGTCGGCGTAGCCGCCGACGCCGGCCGCGTCGCCGTCGCCGACCGGGTCGCCGTCGCGCGACACCAGGGTTCGGTAGCCCGGGTCGCGGTCGAGCAGCTCCGCGTGGGTGCCGCTGGCGACGACCCGGCCGGCGCGCAGGTGCGCGACCGAGTCGACGCGCCCCAGCAGCAGCGGCGACGTGGCCAGCACGACCGTCGTCCGGCCCGCCCGCGCCGCGCGCAGCCGCTCGGCGATGCGTGCCTCGGTGTGCGCGTCCACGGCCGACGTCGGCTCGGCGAGGATCAGCACCTCCGGCTCGGCCAGCAGCGCCCGGGCCAGGCGGACGCGCTGGCGCTGCCCGCCGGAGAGCGTGCGGGCCCGGGTCCCGACCGGCGTTGCCAGCCCGTCGGGCAGCGCGTCGACGACGTCCACCGCCGAGGCGGCGCGCAGGGCCGCGCCGACCATCGCGTCGCTGGTGCCCTCGCGCGTGCGCAGGATGTCCCGCAGCGTGCCGGCGAAGAGGTAGGAGTCGTGGTCCGCGACGAGGATGCGGGCGCGTACCTCGTCGAGCGGGACGCGGGCGACCGGCACGCCGCCCCACGTCACGTCGCTGGCGACGAACCGACCGAGCCGGTCGGCGAGCGCGATGGCGTCGGCGGGGTCGTCGGCCGCGACGCCCAGCACGGAGCCCGCCCGTACCGTCAGCCCGGTGGCGGGGTCGTGCAGGTCGGCCGGGCGGTCCGGCGCCGCGGCGGTCGCCGGCAAGCCCGCCGGGTCCGGGACGAGCCGGAGCAAACCGATGATCCGTCGGGCGCAGACCCGGCCCCGGATCATCCCGTGGCTCATGTCGAGCAGGAACCAGACCGGCACGATGAGGATCGCCACGTACCCGTAGACGGCCACCAGCTGCCCCACGGTGATGTCGCCGGCCGCGGCGAGCCGCGCCGAGAGCCACACCACGGCGGTGAGGTAGAGGCCCGGGATGACGAGGGTCACGGCCTCGACCCAGCTACTGACCGCGCCGACCCGGTAGCCCTTGTCCATCAGGTCCCGGGAGCGGGCCGCGTACCGGCGGGCGAACAGGCCCCGCCCGCCCACCCCGGCGAGCACCCGCAGCCCGGCGACGATGTCGCCGGCCCGGGTCGTGAGGAGCCCCTGCTCCTGCCGGTAGACCGACTCCGCCCGCTCCAGGCGGCGCAGCAACGGCCCGATGACCACGGCGATAGCCGGCACCCCGACGAGGATGAACACCGCGAGCAGCGGCGACACCGACCACAGCAGGACCGCCACGACGGCGTACGCCACCACGGCCCCCACCCCCGGCCCGGTCACCGTGAGCACCGCCGAGGTGTGCCAGATGTCCGAGCCGCCGACGGTCGCCACGTCCCCGGCGGCCTGCCGGCGCGGGAGGACCGCGCCGATGCGGGACAGGTGCCGCAGCAGGACGGCCGCGGAGCGCGCGCTGGCGTCCTCGCGGATGAAGGTCATCGTGCGGTGGCGCATGACGCCGAGGTACGCCAACCCCACCCCGGCGACCACGATCGCGGCGACCCAGAGCAGCAGGGCACCCTCGTCGCCGGCCCGCAACCCGTCGTCGATGGCGCGGGCCACCAGGTAGGGCCGGACGGACAGCCCCACCATCCACGCCGTACCGATCAGGCTGCCGCGCAGCACCCGCCACGGCTGGCACCGGACCAGCCACCACATGTACCGCAGCGGCCCTCGCGTGTCGGGCACCCCGGGCTCGGCATGGGGCAGGCGGGGCGGCACACGCCGAGGCTACCCACGGGCCTCCGGCGGCGCCTGCCAATATCCGGCCCGGCGCCACCGCGCGATGCGGCCAGGACAACCCGTTCCAAATGCGCCACAGTTGGGTATTAGTTGATCAACCGCGAACGACGACAGCACGTCGCGAACTGGAAGGCAGCCAACATGTTGAGGAACTTCCCGTCCCGCACCACCCGCTCCGTCCCCGCCCCCGTCGAGGGTGGGGTGCGGCGATGAGCGCCCAGGCGAACCCCGCCACCGTCGACGACTGCCTGCGCGCCGGCGCCGGGTTCTCGCAGGGCGACCGGAACTGGATCGTCGAGCAGTTCGCCACGCTGGACGCCCGGCTGGCCACCTTTCCCGCCGACACCACCGAGCTGGAGGTGTCGGTGAAGGACCGCGCCGCCCGGGGCCAGAAGGTCACCCTGGAGTGCTGGATCGCCGGCCGCCAGAAGATCGTCACCACCTCCACGGAGGAGGACCTGCACGCCGCGCTCAACGACGTCCGGGACGACCTGCGCCGGCGGCTCAACGACGCGAAGACCCGGCAGGAGCCGCGGCACAACCGGCACCTGCGGGAGACCGTGCCACCGGAGCCGGCCCTCATCGAGGAGGCCGCCGCGCTGCCGGCGACCGACGCCGGCGACGGCGAGGCGCCAGCCGCCCGCGGCGCCTGAACGCGGCCCGCCCGCCCCGCCCACCGGCC
>DASQDS010000014.1:0-21191 GCA_035634075.1 Pilimelia sp.
CGGCTTCCTGCGCAACTCCGTCCGCGACCACGGCCAAACCATCGTCATGGTCACCCACGACCCCAACGCCGCCAGCTACGCCGACCGCGTCATCTTCCTCGCCGACGGCCAAATCGTCGACGAAATGACCGACCCCACCGCCGAGACGGTCCTCGACACGATGAAGCGCCTGGACGTGCTCGCCGGGGCGGGTGCCTGATGTTCCGGGCGACACTGAAGAGCCTGCTGGCCCGCAAGGTCCGGCTGGTCCTCTCCGGCCTGGCGGTCGTGCTCGGCGTGATGTTCGTGTCCGGCGCGTTCGTGCTGACCGACACGCTGGGCCGGTCGTTCGACTCGATGTTCGCCAGCGTCTACTCCGAGATCGACGTGCAGGTGGCGGCGAAGCCGAAGGTGGCGGTCGACGAGCTCGAGGGCGAGCAGGTCGAGGCGACACTGCCGGCGAGCACCGTGGCCGCCGTCGAGGCGGTGCCGGGTGTGGCGCAGGCCACCGGCCTGGCGCAGGCGGACGGCGCGCGGGTCATCGGCAGCAACGGCAAGGTCGTCACCACGTTCGGCGCACCGCGCTTCGGCGACAACTGGACCGGCGAATCGGACCTGGTCGAGCTCCGCGAGGGCCGCGGTCCGACCGCGGACACCGAGATCGCGGTGAACGCCGCGCTGGCCAAGGCGGCCGGCATCACGGTGGGCGATCAGGTGGGCGTGCTGACGCTGGCGCCGAAGCAGACGTTCACGCTCGTCGGCATCTTCGGCTACAGCGGCGACCGGGACACCCTCGGCGGCTCGACCGTCGTGTCGTTCACCGAGCCGGTGGCGCAGAAGCTCATGCTGGGCCAGCCCGGCACGTACACGGCCATCACGGCCACCGCAGCCGACGGCGTGGCGGCCACCGCCCTGCGCGACGACATCGCCGCCGCCGTGGGCTCGGCGTACGAGGTCAAGACCGGCGAGCAGCTCGCCGACGAGCAGTCGGCGGATCTGCAGAAGGGGCTGAGCTTCTTCAACAACCTCCTGCTCGGCTTCGCCGGCGTGGCCCTGTTCGTCGGCATCTTCCTGATCCTCAACACCTTCTCGATCATCATCGCCCAGCGGACGCGGGAGCTGGCGCTGATGCGGGCGATCGGCGCGAGCCGGCGCCAGCTCATCGGCTCCGTGCTGCTGGAGGCCATCGCGATCGGCCTCGTGGCCTCGGTGCTGGGCCTGGGCGCCGGCGTGGGCGTGGGCGCCCTGCTGGCGTACGCCTTCGGGCAGATGGGTGGTGGCGGCGTCGACCTCGCGGGCATCGGCGTGCCGCCCGCGGCGATCATCAGCGCATTCACCGTGGGCGTGCTGGTGACCGTGGTGGCGGCGGTGCTGCCGGCGCTGCGCGCGTCGCGCATCCCGCCGGTGGCGGCCATGCAGGACGTGGCCACGCCGGACCGGCCGCTGACCCGGCTGACGGTCACCGGCGCGCTCGTCGCCGCCGCCGGCGGGGCGCTGCTCGGGTACGGGCTGTCCGGCGAGGCCGGCGACGGCACGCTGTGGACGATCCTCGGCGGCGTGTTGGTGTCCTTCATCGGCGTCGCGCTGCTGACACCGCTGCTCAGCAGGCCGGTGGTGTCCCTGCTCGGCCGGCTGTTCTCGTGGTCGGTGCCCGGCAAGCTCGGCCGGCTCAACTCCGGCCGCAACCCGCGCCGCACCGCGATCACGGCCGCCGCGCTCATGGTCGGCATCGCGCTGATCACCGGCGTCACCGTGCTGCTCGACTCCGCCCGGGCGAGCCTCACCACGCTGGCGCGGGACACCGTCCAGGCGGACCTGTTCATCGCCGGGGAGCAGAGCGGGCCGCGGCCACCGACGTTCGACGCGGCGGTGCTGGCCGCGGCCGCCGAGGTGCCCGGCGTGGCCAAGGTCGCCGGGATCTACACCGACGCGGCGATGGTGGACGGCGAGCGGACGTACCTCGCGGCGGTCAACGACCTGCCGGCGCTGCGGGACATCTTCGGGATGACCGCCGCCCAGGGCACCCTCGCGCCGCTGAAGCCGAACGAACTGGTACTGGACGTGGACGACGCCAAGGAGCTCGGCGTGGCCCGGGGCGACTCGGTCCGCGTCCAGCTCTCCCGCGGCGACCCGCGCACGTACACCGTCGCCGCGGTGTACGCCAAGTCGGACCTCTTCGGCGGCATCCTGCTGCCGGGGGCGGCGGCGGCGGACTTCGGCATCCCCCAGCCGGTGCAGGGCTACCTCCAGCTGGCGCCGGGCACCGCCATCGACCAGGTGCTACCGACGGTCGAGCGGCTGCTCGCCGACAGCCCTGAGGTGTCGGTGGCCGACCTGAGCGGGTTCCTCGACCAGCAGCTCAGCGACCTGGACACCATCCTCACGATGATCCAGATCCTGCTCGGGCTGGCGATCCTCATCGCCGTCCTGGGGATCGTCAACACCCTCGCGCTGTCGGTGATCGAGCGGACCCGCGAGCTGGGCCTGCTGCGCGCCATCGGGCTGAAGCGGGGCCAGACGATGCGGATGATCACGGTGGAGGCGGTGGTCATCTCGGTCTTCGGGGCGCTGCTCGGCCTCGCGGTGGGCGCCGGCCTGGGCGCCGCCGTGGTCCGGGCGCTGCGGTCGGACGGCATCACCGAGCTGGTGCTGCCATGGCAGCAGATGGCCGTGTACGTCGGGCTGGCCGCCGTGATCGGCGTGCTTGCGGCGATCGTCCCGGCCATCCGGGCCGCCCGCCTCAACGTCCTGCGGGCGATCGCCCACGACTGACCGCACCGCCGGTGGCGCCTGCCGGGCCTGTGCACAGGCCCGGCAGGCGCCACTAGCGCAGGATGGACGGTGCGTGCGGCGGCAGGGTGGCCAGCAGGGGCAGGTCCACCTCGGTGAGGCTCCCGACCAGCCGGACACCCGCCACCGGCCGCAGCGGGACCTCGGCCGGGACGGCCAGCACGGCGGCCCCCGCCGCGAGCGCGCTGGCGACGCCCGCCGGCGAGTCCTCGACGGCCACGCAGGCCGCCGCCGGCACCCCGAGCTGCCGCGCGGCGCTGCGGTACGGCTCCGGGTCAGGCTTCTGCGCGGCGACCTCGTCGCCGCAGACCACGACGTCGAAGTTCGCCCGGCCGATGGTCTCCAGCGCCACCTCCACCAGCCGCCGGGCCGTCGACGTGACCAGGGCGGTCGGCACCCCGGCCGCCCGGACCTCCGCCAGCAGCTCCCGGGCCCCCGGCCGCCACCGCAGCCCGGCGGTGAACAGCTCCACCACCCGGTCCTCCAGCCAGGCCGCGCCGACCGCCGGGTCCCGCCACGGCTGGCCCAGGTCGTCGTGCAGGAGGGCCATCGACTGGGCCATGGAGGTGCCGACCATCGCCAGCCGGGCGGCCGGGGACAGCGCGCCGCCGTAGTGCGCCGCCAGCTCGCGCAGCGCCACGTCCCACACCTTCTCGCTGTCCACGAGCGTGCCGTCCATGTCGAACAGCACGGCCGCCGGTCGCCGTCCGCCCAAGGCGCCTCCCGTCATCGGACTCGATCGTGCGCCATGCCGGCCGCGCCGCCCGCACAGCGGGGCCCCATTGTGAGCGACACCGCACGGGCGGCGGGCGAAGGGGCGTGGAGGAGGCGTTTCACGGTTGAAACCTCAATTTGGCATCACTTGTCGATGTGAATTGATGCCCGCGGCATGCATTGATCACCACACAGAGGTGACACGCGGGACTGTGGCGCGCCGCCGCCGGCCCACAAGATAGGTCCAGAAGGCGGATCGATGAGTGTCCAGACAGCGGATCGACGAATCGAGGTGACCGTGGCCAGTCCCAGGACATCCGGTGCAGCGGCCTTCCCGTCGTGCGACATTACCGGCGACTCCGGCCGTACCCGCCGGGACCGGGACCGACCGGCCCGCCGCGGCCCCGAATTCTGCCTGCTGCCCACCACGACCGCCGTGCCTACCGGGACCGCCGTGCCCACCGGGACCGGCTCGCCCGTCAGCTTCAGCGCCGATCCGCGCGGCGACCTGCAAGGAGGCCCGTGGTGATCGAGCGTTACGAACTCTACTGCCTCGCCGACCGGCTCTTCTACGACTCGCTGGAGAGCAGCCGGGAGGCGCACCCGGACTTCGAACTCTGCGGCCGGCCGGTACCCGAGGGCTGGGCGCACGAGCCGACCGAGACGTGGATGCACTACGCGCCGAGCAACGGCGCGCTGCCCAGCCAGGGCTGGAAGATCCACATCTCCGCCCGGATGAGCGACGTGGAGCGGACGCTGGGCACCGTGTGGGACTACTGCGTGGCGCGGGACATTCCGTTCAAGTTCCTGCGCAGCCGGCCGGTCGCGGTCATGTTCAACGCCAAGTCGGCGTTCCGCGGGTCCAGCGGCAAGCTGGCGACCATCTACCCCGCCGACGTCGACCAGCTGGAGCTGGTCCTCAAGGACTTGGACGGCCTGCTCGGCGACGCCCGCGGCCCGTACATCCTCAGCGACCTGCGCTACGGCGACGGGCCGATCTTCGTCCGCTACGGCGCGTTCACCGAGCAGCACTGCCTCGCCGCCAACGGCCAGCGGGTGCTCGCCCTCGCCGACGGCGACGGGCAGCTGGTCCCCGACCTGCGGGGGCCCACGTTCACCCTGCCGCCGTGGGTGGCGCTGCCGCCCTTCCTCGAGCCGCACCTCGCCGCCCGCAACGCGGTCACCACGACCGGGCTGCCGTACGACATCGAGAGCGTGCTGCACTTCTCCAACGGCGGCGGCGTCTACCTGGGACGGGACCGGCGGACCGGCGAGCGGGTCGTGCTCAAGGAAGGGCGGCCGTACGCCGGCCTGGACGTGGCCGACCGGGATGC
Source organism: Pilimelia sp. (assembly GCA_035634075.1). Classification (GTDB taxonomy): domain Bacteria; phylum Actinomycetota; class Actinomycetes; order Mycobacteriales; family Micromonosporaceae; genus DASQDS01. Next base: position 4,818 of record DASQDS010000014.1, read on the forward strand.
GGTGACCCGCCTGCAGCACGAGCGGGACATCCTCGAACGGCTCGCCGGCCTCGACGTGGTGCCGCGCCTGGTCGACTACTTCACGCTCGGCGACCACCACTTCCTCGTCCAGGAGTTCATCGACGGCACGGCGCTGCAGCGGATGCTGGTGCAGCGGTACCCGTTGACCCGGGCGGACTGTCCCCCGTCGGAGCGCGCCCAGTACGCCGACTGGGCGCTGGACATGCTGACCCGCGTCGACCGCGCCGTCGAGGCGCTGCACGGCCGGGGCGTCGTGTTCGGCGACCTGCACCCCGACAACATCCTCGTCACCGCCGAGGGACGCGTGGTGCTGATCGACTTCGAGGTGTCCACCCTGGCCGAGGACCAGGCGCGCTCCGCCCTGGCGCACCCCGGCTTCAGCGCACCCGCCGACCGGCAGGGCGTGGCCGTCGACCGCTACGCGCTGGCCTGCCTCCGGCTGGGGCTCTTCGCGCCGCAGACGACGGTCCTGCTGTTCATCGACCGCGCCAAGGCCGTCCACCTCAGCCAGTTCATCCAGGACGAGTTCCCGGTGCCGGCAGCCATCCTCGACGAGGCGGTCGAGACGATCCTCGGCCCACACGAGGAGCAGCGCGAGGGCGTCCGCCGGATGCGCGGCCTGCCGCTGCCCGACGCGGAGCCGGCCCGGTGGCCGGGCCTGCGCGACGCCATCCGCCAGGCCATCGTGGCCAGCGCCACGCCGGCGCGCGACGACCGGCTGTTCCCCGGGGACGTCGCCCAGTTCAGCCCCGGCGGCGGCCTGAACCTGGCGCACGGCGCGGCCGGGGTGCTCTATGCGCTCGCGGTGACGGGCGCCGGGCGCTTCCCCGAGTACGAGGACTGGCTGCGGACCCGGGCGCTGGACCCGGCGCGGTCCGCCCACCCCGGCTTCTACGACGGCCTGCACGGCGTCGCCCACGTCCTGGACGTGCTGGGGCACCGGCAGGACGCCCTGGACATCGTGGACCGCTGCGGACGCGCGCCGTTCGACGCCATGGAGCTGGGCCTGTTCGGCGGCCTCGCCGGCATCGGCCTCAACCTGCTGCACCTCGGCGCGGCCACCGGCGAGACCGGCCTGACCGACATGGCGGACCGCCTCGTCGACCGGTGCGCCGACCTGCTTGGCGGCCCCACGGACCTGCCCGAGATCAGCGGCGGCGACAACCCGCGCGCCGGCCTGCTGTACGGCTCGGCCGGGCCCGCCCTGCTGTTCCTGCACGCGTACGAACGCCGTGGCGACCCGGCGCTGCTGGACCGCGCAGCCGTGGCGCTGCGGCAGGACCTGCGGCGCTGCGTGCGCGGCGAGGACGGCTCGCTGCAGGTGACCCAGGGCTGGCGCACCCTGCCGTACCTGGACGAGGGCTCGACCGGCATCGGCCTCGTGCTGGCCCGCTACCTGGCGCACCGCCCCGACGAGGAGTTCGCCGCCGCGCTGCGGGACATCGCGCTCGTCACCAGGGCCGGGTACTACGTGCAGTCGGGCCTGTTCACCGGCCGCAGCGGCATGCTCGCGGCGCTCGGCATGGGCCTGCCCGGCGCGGACCCCGACCGGGTGGCGGGGCACGTCCGCCGGCTCTCCTGGCACGCCATGCCGTACGGCGGCGGCCTCACCTTCTCCGGCGACCAGCTCCTGCGGTTGTCGATGGACCTGGCGACCGGCGCGGCAGGCGTGCTGCTCGCCCTCGGCACCGTCCTGCACGACGGGCCGGTGTCCCTCCCGTTCCTCCCGCAGCCCGCCGACCCGGCCGCCGCTCCCGCGGCGTCCGGCGACGGCGCGGCCGGCGGGACCGATTCCCCGACGACGACAGAAGGGAGGTGACAACACCATGGCACTTCTGGACCTCCAGGGCCTCGAGGCCCCCACCGGCGGTGGCGGCGGCGGCGGCAGCACCCTGACCGTGGCGACCTGCGGCTCGGTCAAGCCCAGCAACCTCAGCGTCGCGCTCTGCCACTGAGGCACGCAGTTCCCGCAACACCCGTGACATCAACCCCCACATCACAGAAATGGACGTGAATATCATGGCGCTCCTCGACCTGCAGGGCCTCGAAGCTCCCACCGGCGGTGGCGGCGGCGGCGGCAGCACCCTGACCGTGGCGACCTGCGGCTCGGTCAAGCCCAGCAACCTCAGCGTGGCGCTCTGCCACTGACCCCGGTCAGGACTCGTCGCTCGCGGTCGGCGAACTGGCTACCCCACCACGGTGTCGGTGGCGGGGACCAGGCAGGCGGATCACCGGTGACGGGCGAATTTCCCAGGGTCCCGGACGGCGCGATGGCGCCGTCCGGGACCCCGGTCCATCCCGTCGGCACGCCGGGCCGGTGCCGACGGCCACACAGAACGGACACGCGTGATGAGGTATCCCGTCGCCGGACGCGAATCGGTGGTTGATGACCTGCACACGCACCTGGTGCCGGACCCGTACCGGTGGCTAGAGGATCCGGTCAGCGACCGGACGCGCGACTGGCTCGGCGCGCAGGACGAGCTGTGGCACGGGTACGCCACCACGCTGGCGGCCCGGGAGCGGTTCCGGTCCCGGGTGGCGGAGCTCAGCGACGTGGGAACCGTCACGCCGCCGATGTGGCGGGGCAACCGACGGTTCTGGTTGCGCCGCATGGCGGGCCAGGAACACCCCACCCTGTGTACGGCGACGCCCGACGGTGCGGAGCGGGTGCTGGTGGACCCCGCCGCGCTCGACCCGACGGGCCTGACCACACTGGACGCCTGGCAGCCGGACCCTGCCGGTGACCGGCTCGCGTACCAGTTGTCCCGGCACGGCGGGGAACGCTCCGAGCTGTACGTGCTCGACGTCGCGGACGGGCGGCCCCTGGACGGCCCGATCGACCGCTGCCGGTACTCGCCGGTGGCCTGGCTCCCCGGCGGCGACGCCTTCTACTACGTGCGGTCCGCCGCCGCCGACGGGACCCACCGCCGGCGCGTCTACCTGCACCGGGTCGGCTCCCCCGCCGACGCCGACGTCCTGGTCTTCGGCTCGGGCCAGCACGACGCCACATCGTACGGGCTCGGCATCAGCGCGGACGGCCGGTGGCTGGTCATCTCCGCCGCGCCCGGGGCTTCCACCGGCAACGCCCTGTGGCTGGCCGACCTGTCGGTCGCCGGCCCGCACGCGCCGGCGCTGCGGTTGGTGCACGAGTCGCCCGACGCCAGAACCGTCGCGCACGTCGGCCGCGACGGGCGCCTGTACGTCGCGACGACCGTCGACGCGCCGCGCGGTCGCCTGTGCGTCGCCGACCCGGCGCACCCCGCCCGGCTGGGCTGGCGCGACCTGATCCCGGCGGACGACGCCGCCGTACTCGCCGACTTCCTGATCCTCGACGGCCCGCGGCTGGAGCGCCCGGTGCTGGTCGTGGCCCGCGTGCGCGGCGCGGTCGGCGAGCTCAGCACGCACGACCTGGCCAGCGGACGGCGGCTCGCCGAGGTGCGGCTGCCGGGCGCCGGATCGGTGGGGCAGCTCTCCGCTCGCCCGGACGGCGGGCACGAGGCGTGGTTCACCTACACCGACAGCGTCACGCCGGCCACGGTGCTGCACCTCGACGCGCTGACCGGCGAGTGTGCCCGCTGGGCGGGCCCGCCCCAGGGACCCGCCGTGACCGGCATCGAGACGCACCACCTGACGTGCCGGTCGGCCGACGGCACGCCGGTGCGGGCGACCGTGCTGGCCCGGGGCGCAGTCGGCGACGGCCCGCGCCCCACGATCCTCTACGGCTACGGCGGCTTCGGCGTCCCGCTGACCCCCACCTACTCCGCCTACATCCTGGCGTGGGTGGAGGCCGGCGGGGTCTTCGCGCTCGCCCACCTGCGCGGCGGCGGCGAGGACGGCGCGGTGTCGCACCGCGACGGCCGGCTGGCCGGCAAGCAGCGGGTGTTCGAGGACTTCGGCGCCGTGGCGCGGGGCCTGGTGGCCGGGGGCTGGACCACCGCCGGGCAGCTGGGCGCGTGCGGGGAGTCCAACGGTGGGCTCGTGGTCGGCGCCGCGCTCACCCAGTGGCCGGAGCTGTTCGCCGCCGCGGTGTGCTCGGCGCCGGTGCTGGACATGGTGCGGTACGAGAGGTCCGGCCTGGGCGCCGCCTGGCGGGCGGAGTACGGCTCGGCCAGCGACCCGGACCAGCTGCGGTGGCTGCTGGACTACTCGCCGTACCACCGGGTCCGGCCCGGTGCCGCGTACCCTGCCGTGCTGCTCACGGCGTCGCGCGGCGACTCCCGGGTGGACCCCATGCACGCCCGCAAGATGTGTGCGGCGTTGCAGTGGGCGACGAGGGGCGACGGCCCGATCCTGCTGCGCGAGGAGGAGGGCGTCGGACACGGTGCGCGGGCCGCCAGCCGCTCGGTCGCCCTGGCCGCCGACATGCTGGCGTTCCTCGCCGCGCACACGGGCCTGGCCGTCGGCGGTGACGCGACGATGCCCGCCGCCGAGGGCGGTCGCCGATGACGACGTTCGCCGCGATCGCGCGGCACGGGCGCGGCTGGCTGGTCGTGCTCGGCCTGTCGTCCCTCGCCGGTACGGCCTGCGCGCTGGCGCTGCCGGCGCTCCTCGGCCACCTCGTCGACGTCCTGGTCGCCGGCGGGGCGAGCGGTCGCTGGATCGCGCTCGCCGCCGCGCTGATCGGCCTCGCCGTGGCCGCGGACATGCTGGAGGCGTACTGCGCCACGGCCTGTGTCGCGGGCACCAGCGCGTGGCTGCGCCACCGCCTGGTCCGGCACATTCTGGCGGTCAGCCCTGGCGACGGCCGCCGGTTCGACGCCGGTGACCTCGTCACGAGGGTGAGCGGCAACACCGTCGAGGCGGCGCAGGCCGGGGTCGCCGCGGTGACCGTGGTGGCCGCGCTGCTGCCGCCGGTCGGCAGCCTGGCGCTGCTGGCCCTGATCGACGTACGCCTGGCCGTCGCGTTCCTCGCCGGCCTCGCGCTGTGCGCCGTCGTGCTGCGGGCGTTCACGCGGCGGACCACCGCCGCCGTCGGCGGGTACCAGCACACGCAGGGCCGCATCGCCGCGCGGCTGGCCGAATCCCTGGCCGGGCGCCGGACGATCGCCGCCGCCGGCACCGTGGACGCGGAGATCGACCGGGTGCTCGCCCCGCTGCCGGAGCTGCACGCGCAGGGCCGGCGGACGTGGCAGGTGCTGGCCCGCTCCGTCGCGGAGGCGGGCGTGGCCGGCCCACTGGTGCTGGTCACCGTCCTGGCCATCGGGGGCCTGCTCCTGGTCCGCGGCCGGATCAGCGCCGGGGAGTTGTTCGCGGCCAGCCAGTACGCCGTCCTCGGGGCCGGCCTCGGCAGCCTCACCGGCGTGTTCGGCCAGTGGGCGCGGGCCCGGGCCGGCGCCCGGCGGGTGCTGGAGGTCCTCGCTGTCGCCCCGCCGCCGCATGGCCGGCGCCGGCTGCCGGACGGCCCTGGCCGGCTGGTGCTGCGCGGGGTCACGGTGCGGACGGATGACGCCGTGCTGCTGTCCGACGTCGACCTCGCCGTGCCCGGCGGCGCCGCCGTGGCCGTGGTCGGCCCGTCCGGCGCCGGCAAGTCGGTGCTCGCCGCCGTGGTGGCGCGGCTGCGCGAACCGGACGCGGGCGAGGTGCTGCTCGACGGCGTGCCGTTGGCCACGCTGGACCCCGCGGCGCTGCGGGCGGCCGTCGGCTGCGCGTTCGAGCGGCCCGTGCTCGTGGGCGCCACCGTCGCCGACGCGATCGGCCCGACGCTGGACCGCGAGCGGGTGCGGGCGGCCGCCGAGGCGACGCACGCGCACGAGTTCGTCAGCCGGCTCCCGCTCGGCTACGACACACCGCTGCCCGACGTGCCCCTCTCCGGCGGCGAGGCGCAGCGCCTCGGCCTGGCCCGCGCCTGGCACGCCACCCGCCTGCTCGTCCTGGACGACGCCACCTCGGGGCTGGACATGGTGACGGAGATGCAGATCGGCCGGGCGCTCACCGGCGACCACGGGCACCGGACCAGGCTGATCGTCACCCACCGGGCCGCCACCGCCGCGCGCGCCGACCTCGTCGTGTGGCTGGACGGCGGCCGGGTGCGCGGCGTGGCCCCGCACGCCGCGCTCTGGCGCGAGCCGGCCTACCGCCGGATCTTCGGCGGTGGCGACACCGCCGCACCGGACGGAGGACGGTCGTGAAGCGGGAACTCCGCTACGGCGCCGCGGCCCTGCGCCGCCGGCCGCTGCTCGCGCTGGCCGCGTGGTCCGTCCCCGAGGCCGTGCCGGCGACCGTCTCGGGCCTCGTGGTGGCGCGCGCGGTCGACGCCGGGTTCCTGGCCGGCCGCCCCGTGGTGGGCCTGGCCTGGCTGGCCGGCATGGTGCTGGCCGCCTGCGTCGGCGCCGCCGGTGCGCGCGGGGTGTACCGCCGCCTCGGCGACCTCGTCGAGCCGTTCCGCGACGAGCTGGTCCGGCGCGTGGTCACCGGCGCCCTGCGCGGCGGTGTCGCCGGCCGCGGCGATCCCGGGGCGCTGGCCCGGCTGACCCGGCAGGTCGAGATCGTCCGCGACACCTACGCCGGCCTGCTGGTGGTCATCCGCGGCTTCGCCGTCACGGTCATCGGCGTCGTCGTCGGGCTGCTGTCGGTCGCGCCCGTGATCGCCCTGCTGCTGCTGCCGCCGTTCCTGCTCGGGGTCGGCGCCTTCCTGGCCACGCTGCCCATGGCGGCGGCCCGCCAGCGCGCCTCCGTGCACGCCGACGAACGGTTGGCCGACGCTGTCGGCGCCGTGGTCGCCGGCGCCCGGGACGTGGTGGCCGCCGGCTCCCAGGAGCACGCCACGACGATGGTGGCCGGGCCCATCCGCGAGCAGGCGGCGGCGGAACGCGCGCTGGCGGCGACGGCGGCGCTGCGCACCCTGTGCTTCGCGGTGGGCGGCTGGTTGCCGCTGCTGGTCCTCCTGCTCGCCGGTCCGTGGCTGGTGGACCGGGGGCTGACCGCGGGGGCGGTGATCGGCGGGTTGACGTACGTCATGGTGGGTCTCCAGCCGGCGCTGCACGCGCTGATGTCCGGGCTCGGCGGCAGCGGCCTGCGGTACGTGGTCACGCTGGGCCGGATCCTGGACGCCGACGGGCCGACGCCCGGGCCCAGGTCGACGGCGCTCCCGGCGGACCCCGGCGGCTCGGAGCGCTCCGGGTTGGTGGTCCGCGGCCTGACGTTCGCCTACGGCCCGCACGCCGAGCCGGTCCTGCGGGACCTCGACCTGGTGGTGCCGGCCGGGGACCACCTGGCGATCGTCGGGCCCAGTGGCATCGGCAAGTCCACCCTGGCCGGCCTGCTGTGCGGCCTGCTCCGACCGGTCGCGGGCACGGTCCTGGTCGGCGGCCGGTCCGCCGAGGCGTTGTCCCGGGCCGAACTCGCCCGCCTGCGGGTGCTCATCCCGCAGGAGGCGTACGTCTTCAGCGGCACCCTGCGGGACAACCTGACCTACCTGCGACCGGCGGCGACCGACGGCCAGCTCCGCCGGGCGGTCGCCGCCGTGGGCGCCGAGGAGCTGGTGACCAGACTCGGGGGGCTGGCCGCCGAGCTGCACCCGGCGCGGCTGTCCGCGGGCGAGCGGCAGCTGCTGGCGCTGGCCCGGGCGTATCTCGCGGAAGCGCCGCTGGTGGTGCTGGACGAGGCCACCTGCCACCTGGACGCCGCCAGCGAACGGCGGGCGGAGGAGGCGTTCGCCGCCCGCGGCGGGACGCTGGTGGTCATCGCCCACCGGATCAGCTCCGCCCTGCGGGCCCGCCGGGTGTTGGTGCTGGACGGGGCCCTGGCCACCGTCGGCAGCCACGATGCTGTCCAGGCGCGGTCGCCGCTCTACCGCGAGCTGCTCGGCCATTGGGCGAGGGGCGCCGAGGAGGCGGCCGGGACGCACGGCGACCGGCACGAAAAAGCGGTCCCGGACGGGTGTCGGTCGTCCGGGACCGCGATGCTAGGGCGAGGTTAGTTCCCGGGCGGTCGCCGGCACCTCCCCCGACCGGCCGGCGTTGCCCGGCGATCATCGCGTTCGCGGTGGCCGTCGATCGGGAAATGCCGGCACTTAGATCCAGCCGGCGTCCTCGGCGATGCGAATGGCCTCGATTCTGGTCCGCCCGCCGGTCTTCGCGGTGATCCGGGACAGGTAGTTGCGGACCGTACCGGTGCTCAGGTACAGGTTGGCGGCGATGTCCGCGATCGGTTCGCCGTGCACCGCCCGGCGCAGCACCTCGCGTTCCCGGTCGGTCAGCGGATTGCGGTCCGCCTTCAACGCCGCGACGGCGAAGTGCACGTCGAGGACGGGCTGGCCCTGCATCAGCCGGCGGACGCAGCGGATCAGCTCGCCCGGCGACGAGCTGGTGTCCAGCAGGCCGACCGCCGGCGCCAGCCGCACCAGGTCGGGACCGAGCCGTTGGCAGATGGAGCGGTCCAGCAGGATCAGGGCATGCACCCCGGGCACGGCCTCGGTGAGCCGGTGGCAGAGGTCGACGACCGGCAGGTCGCCGCCCACGGCGTGATCGAGGACCGCCACGTCGGGCTTCTCGCGGCGCGCGAAGGCGAGGATGCCCTCGGCGTCGCCGCACTCCCCCACGACGGTCAGGTCGTCCTCCTGGCCGAGCACGGTGGCCAACGCGCTGCTGACGAGGTTGCTCTGGTGACCGAGCAGAATGCGGATCATCGCGTCTCTCCGCTCTTCTGACAGGCGACAACACGTCCACGACTGCTTGATATCAATCCACGCACGCCGATCAGCCCGTCGCCGCCGGACCGGGGCTGCACGAGCGCTGCAACATTTCTGACACTTGCCGTTGTGAGATTACCTGCATCCCTTAGTGATCACTTCTTCGCTAGGTGTCCACTAATTGACCTTAATAATTCCACCAAAGGAGCGGCGCACACGTTGTGAGATGTGCTAGGGACCCGCCAACGGCCGTCACTTCACGTCACAAGACGTCACGGAACCGCCCGTTTCCGGCAAAGAGCTGTCATCGGGCCAGCTCCCGCTAAAGGGAAAGGATTGCCGATGGCGCGGAATACCCGAACGGCCCATTCCATACCGTTCGCAAAGATGCATCGCCGGTTTCGTCAGCGGCCGGCGTCCGTTTGTGTCCACCGGCCGAGGGCCGCATCCCACAGCCCCGGCCGGTCCGTCTCCACGGCGTCGAGGACGTTCTCCACCCGGTTCGCGACAACCGCGGCGGCCACGTCCACCCCCCGGCCGGTCAGCCCCTCGTACCGCGCGGCCACCCGGTCCAGCAGGTCCCGCGGGCCACCGTCGAGGTAACGCAGGTCGAAGGTGGGCTCGCCGACCTGCACGCAGGAGAAGTCCCACACGCCGGCGAGCACCGACACCGGCCCGGGCGGCGCGAACACCATGTTGCCGGTGTGGAAGTCGTTGTGCAGCGGCACCGTCGGCCCGGCCACCGCCCCCGCCACCCAGCCCTCGGCGAACCGATCGAGCAGCGGGCGCACCAGCGACCGGTGCGGTCCCGGCACCCGCGCCCAGTGCCGGGTGATCACGTCGAGTGTCCGCGGGTGGTCGACCGGCGGGACGCCGAGCTCGTCGACCTCCGCGGGGGTGAGCGCCACGTGCATGGCCGCGAGGAAGCCGGCCAGCGACGCGGCGAGCGCGTCGCGGGCCGACGCCGGGGCGGCCAGGTAGGCGGCGCGGTCGAAGTCGAGGCCCACCAGTTTGCGGTACGCGGCGAACCGCGTACCCGCGCCCGTCCAGCGCACCCGCGGCACGGGCACCGGCAGCCGTTGGGCGACGCGGTCCAGCACGGCGACCTCCCGGGCGAACGGCACCTCGTCGTTGCGCGGGAAGCGCAGGATCCAGCCGTCGGCCGTCTCCAGCACGGCGTTCTCCCAGCCGTGCCCATGCACGACGGCGCCGGCGAGGTCCACCGCGCGACCCTCCGCGGCGACCGCGGCGAGCAGCGTGTCGGGGTCGAATGCCGGGGCGAGCGGCGCCATTCGCATCCCGCAAGGTCAGCACGCCACCGGCCGGGGCGCAACCGGTTACCCGCGCGGCCCGCCCTGTCGCGGCCCGCCCTGTCGCGGCCCGCCGGCCGCGCGGCGGGCACCACGGCCGGCGCGATTGCCCTACGATCCGCGCATGAACGCGGTCACGCAATCCTTCGCCGTCATCGGCGCGCTCGTCCACATCGCCGCGTTCGCGATGGAGAGCCTGCTGCTGCGGCGGCCGGCGGTGCAGCGCCGGTTCGTCGGGCACACCGACGTATCGGAGCAGGTCTACCTGTGGGCGTTCAATCAGGGCTTCTACAACCTGTTCCTGGCGGCGGGCACGATCGGCGGCCTGATCGCCTACCACGCCGGCCACGAGACCGCGGGGCGCGCCGTGACGCTGTACACCTGCGCGTTCATGGTCGGTGCCGGGATCGTGCTGATCGCCTCGGATCGCACCCGGCTGCGGGCGGCACTCATCCAGGCCGTCCCGCCACTGATCGCCCTCATCGCCGCCCTCGCCTGACGGCGGATGGACCTCCCCGCGCAGGTGACGGCGTTGCTGGGCGTGCTGATCGGCGCGGCGGTGTCCTACGTGTCCACCAGCCTCACCGAACGGGCGCGCTGGCGGCGCGGGCTGTCGATCCGCTGGGACGAACGCCGCCTCACCGCGTACCTCGAGTACGCCAACGCGGTGAAGGCCAACGCGAACATCGTGGTGCTGATGCTCGCCGAGAGGGGCATCGTGCCGGCCAACAAACGGCTGTCCGAAGCCGAAGGGCTGGCCCAGCTGTCGGACGCCGAGAGCGACCGGTCGCTGGCGTTCGACGGGATCCTGCTGCTCGGCGACACCGCCACCATCGCCGCCGCGACGGACCTGAGCCGGCACGTGTGGCGCATGCACTCCTTCGCCAGGGACGAGCTGCCCGTAGACGCACGGATCTGGCGGGACGCGTTCGCCGATTACCGGCGCGCCCGCTCGGCGTTCTACGACGCCGCGCGCGCGAGCATGGGCGTGCCACCCGCCGACATCCACCGGGACTCGGCCTGGCTGGCGTACGCGCGGGAGTTCCATCCCGGCACCGGTCCGCCGCCCGGCGGGGAAACGCGGCCCGTCGACCCCGCCGGGTAACGGCGGCCGCTGGTGATACCGGACCTGAGCGCCGATGGTGCCGGTGGCGGTGACCGCCGGTCCCGGGTCGCTCCGCTCACTTGGCGTTGAAGTAGTTCGCCTCCGGGTGGTGCACGATGATCGCGTCGGTGGACTGCTCCGGGGCCAGCTGGAACTCCTCCGACAGCTCCACCCCGATGCGCTCCGCGCCGAGCAGGTCCACCATCTTCGTCCGGTCCTCCAGATCGGGGCAGGCCGGGTAGCCGAACGCGTACCGGCAGCCCCGGTACTCCGTGCGCAGCAGGCCCGCGAGGTCCTTCGGGTCGTCGTCGGCGACCGTGCCGCCGCCCGGCAGCACCAGCTCGGCGCGCACCCGCTTGTGCCAGTACTCCGCCAGCGCCTCGGTGAGCTGCACGGACAGGCCGTGCACCTCCAGGTAGTCCCGGTACTCGTTGCGGGCGAACAGCTTCGCCGCGTACTCGCTGACCGGCTGCCCCACCGTGACCAGTTGCAGGCCGACGACGTCGACCTGCCCGTCCGTGCGCGGGCGGAAGAAGTCGGCCAGGCACAGCCGCCGCTCCTGCCGCTGCCGGGGGAACCGGAACCGGGCCCGCTCGGCGTGCGCGTTCTCGTCGAGGACGACCAGGTCGTTGCCCTCGGCGTACGCCGGGAAGTAGCCGTAGACGACGGCCGCCTCCAGCACCTTGTCGGCGGTCAGCCTGTCCAGCCAGTACCGCAGGCGGGGGCGGCCCTCGGTCTCCACCAGTTCCTCGTACGTCGGGCCGGAGCCGCCGCGCGACCCGCGCAGCCCCCACTGCCCCAGGAAGGTCGCGCGCTCGTCCAGCAGCGCGGCGTAGTCGGCCAGCGGGATGCCGCGGACCACCCGCGTGCCGAAGAACGGCGCGCGGGGCACCTCGGCGTCCACCGCCACGTCCGAGCGGACGCTCGCGTCGTGCAGGTCCGGCAGCGCCTGGGTGACCGTCGCCCGCTGCCGCTCGCGACGGGCGCGCCGGGCGGCCAGCGCGGCCTCCCGCTCGGGGTCGACCATCGACGCCTCCCCGCGCTTGGCGGCCATCAGCCGGTCCATCAGGGACAGCCCCTCGAACGCGTCGCGGGCGTAGTGCACCTCGCCGTCGAACATCGACCGCAGGTCGTCCTCGACGTACGCCCGGGTCAGCGCGGCGCCGCCGAGCAGCACCGGCCACCGCTCCGCGACCCCCCGGTTGGCCATCTCCTGCAGGTTTTCCTTCATGATGACCGTGCTCTTCACCAGCAGCCCGGACATGCCGATCGCGTCGGCCCGGTGCTGCTCCGCGGCGTCCAGGATCGCGGTGATCGGCTGTTTGATGCCGATGTTGACGACGTCGTAGCCGTTGTTGGACAGGATGATGTCCACGAGGTTCTTGCCGATGTCGTGCACGTCGCCCTTGACCGTGGCCAGCACGATGCGGCCCTTGCCGTCGTCGTCGGCCTTGTCGATGTGCGGCTCCAGGTACGCGACCGCGAGCTTCATCACCTCGGCCGACTGGAGCACGAACGGCAGCTGCATCTGACCGGAGCCGAACAGCTCGCCGACGACCTTCATGCCGTCCAGCAGGATGTCGTTGATGATCAGCAGGGCGCTGCGGCCGGCGAGCGCCTCGTCGAGGTCCGCCTCCAGGCCCTTGCGCTCGCCGTCGATGATGCGCCGCTTGAGCCGCTCCTCCAGCGGCAGCGCGGCTAGCTCCTGCGCGCGGGTGGCCCGGGCACTGGTGACGTCCACGCCCTCGAACAGCTCCAGGAAGCGCTGCAACGGGTCGTAGCCCTCACGCCGCCGGTCGTACACCATGTCGAGCGCGACCTCGCGGTGCTCCGCCGGGATCTTCGCCATCGGCAGGATCTTGCTGGCGTGCACGATCGCGCTGGTCAGCCCCGCCTCCACGCACTCGTGCAGGAACACCGAGTTGAGCACCTGCCGGGCGGCCGGGTTGAGGCCGAACGAGACGTTCGAGATGCCGAGGGTGAAGTTCACACCGGGATAGCGGCGGGTGAGCTCCCGGATCGCCTCGATCGTCTCGATCCCGTCCCGGCGCGTCTCCTCCTGACCGGTACCGATCGGGAACGTCAGGCAGTCGACCAGGATGTCCGACAGGTCGAGGCCCCACTGGCCGGTCAGGTCCTCGATCAGCCGGGCGGCGATCCGCACCTTGCCCTCGGCGGTGCGGGCCTGACCCTCCTCGTCGATGCACATGATGACCACGGCGGCGCCGTGCTCCCTGATGACCGGCATCACCCGCCCGTAACGGGACTCCGGGCCGTCGCCGTCCTCGTAGTTGACCGAGTTGACGACGCAGCGGCCGCCCAGCATCTCCAGCCCGGCCTCGATCACGGCCGGCTCCGTCGAATCCAGCATGATCGGCAGCGTGGAGGCGGTGGCGAACCGGCCCGCCAGCTCCCGCATGTCGACCGCGCCGTCCCGGCCCACGTAGTCGACGCACAGGTCCAGCACGTGCGAACCGTCCCGGGCCTGGCCGCGGGCGATGTCCACGCACTTCTGCCAGTCCGCCGCCAGCATCGCCTCCCGGAACGCCTTCGAGCCGTTGGCGTTGGTCCGCTCCCCCACCATCAGCACGGACGCGTCCTGCGCGAACGGCAGGTGGTGGTAGATGCTCGACACGCCCGCCTCGCGGCGCGGCTCCCGCGGCACCGGGGCCACCCCGCGCAGCCGCTCCGCCACCCGCCTGATGTGCTCCGGCGTCGTGCCGCAGCAGCCGCCGACGAGCGACACGCCGTACTCCCGGACGAACCTGTCCAGGGCCTCCGTCAGCTCGTCGGGCGTCAGCGGATAGCGGGCACCGTCCGCGGTCAGCTCCGGCAGGCCGGCATTGGGCATCACCGACAGCGGTACGCGCGAGTGCTGCGCCAGGTAGCGCAGATGCTCGCTCATCTCGGCCGGCCCGGTCGCGCAGTTGAGCCCGATCAGGTCGATGCCCAGCGGCTCCAGCGCGGTCAGCGCCGCGCCGATCTCGCTGCCCAGCAGCATCGTCCCGGTGGTCTCCACCGTCACGTGGCAGATGAGCGCGACCGGCCGCCCGGCGTCCGCGATGGCCCGCCGGGCCCCCACCACGGCGGCCTTGGTCTGCAGCAGGTCCTGGCACGTCTCCACGATGAGCGCGTCCGCGCCACCGGCGATCAGGCCCGCGGCGCTGAGCCCGTACGCCTCCCGCAGCTCCCGGTACGTGATGTGGCCGAGCGTCGGCAGCTTCGTGCCCGGGCCCATGGAGCCCAGCACGTAGCGCGGCTGCTCGTCCGTCGACCACCGGTCGGCGACCTCGCGGGCCAGCCGGGCGCCCGCCTCGGACAGCTCGTAGATGCGGTGCTCGATGTCGTACTCGCGCAGCGCCGAGAGGTTGGTGCCGAAGGTGTTCGTCTCGACGCAGTCCGCGCCCGCGGCGAAGTAGGCCTCGTGGACGGACTGCACCACGTCGGGGCGAGTGGCGTTCAGCACCTCGTTGCAGCCCTCGTGGCCCTCGAAGTCGTCCAGCGTCAGGTCGGCGGCCTGCAGCATCGTGCCCATCGCCCCGTCGGCGATGAGGATCCGGTCGGCCAGCGCGGCTAGCAGCGGTGTGCGCACGGCATAAGGCTAGTGCGCGCACACGGCAGCGTCATGCCCGGTATGAGTCGGCGGGGTGTTCGCCGCGTCACGGAGGTATTGTCCGCAGCCGGGCCGTCACGCACGGCGACGCGCGGCCCCGCCGCCGGGCCCCGCACGGCCAGGCCACGTAGGCTGGCCCCGTGGAGCAGCGGAGCGGACGGTTCGGCAGCCTGCGACGGTTGGTCGAGTGGAGCGGGGCGAGAGTGTGACCGAGTTCGACGGCCTGCCCGTGCTGCGGTCGCCGGTGGCGGTGGCGGCGTTCGAGGGCTGGAACGACGCGGCCGACGCGTCGACCGCGGTCGTGGAGCACCTGGAGCAGGTCTGGCAGGCCAGGCCGGTCGCGGCGCTGGACCCGGAGGAGTTCTACGACTTCCAGGTCAGCCGCCCGACCGTGACCCTCGCCGACGGCGAGACCCGGCGGATCGAGTGGCCGAGCACGAAGTTCCTCGCGGCCTCGCCGCCCGACACCGAGCGCGACGTGGTGCTGATCCGGGGCATCGAGCCGAGCATGCGCTGGCGCACCTTCTGCGACCAGGTGCTGGAGATCTGCCACAGCCTGGAGGTCACCCGCGTGGTGCTGCTCGGCGCGCTGCTGGCCGACGTGCCGTTCACCCGGCCGCTGCCGATCAGCGGCAGCGCGTCGGACAAGGACGCCGCCCAGCGCTACCAGCTCACCCCGACGCGCTACGACGGCCCGACCGGCATCGTCGGCGTGCTCCACGAGGCCTGCACGAAGGCCGAGGTGGACGCGGTGTCGTTCTGGGTGCACGTCCCCCACTACGCCAACAACCCGCCCTGCCCGAAGGCGACGCTGGCGCTGCTGCACCGCGTCGAGGAGGTCCTCGACCTGCCGGTCCCGATGGCGGACCTGGCGGAGGAGGCCGCCGAGTGGGAGCAGCGCGTGCGCACCGCCGCCGAGCAGGACGCCGAGCTGGGTGAGTACGTCCGCGAGCTGGAAGAACGCGTCGGCGACGCCGGCATCCAGCCGCTGACGGGCGACGAGATCGCCAACGAGTTCGAGAAGTACCTGCGCCGCCGGGGCGGCTCCGCCGGCCCGACCGCCGGCTCCTGGTAGCCCGTTCGCACACCCGACGGGCCACTCCGACCAACCGCCGCCCGCCCGCCCGCTCGCTGCCGGCTGAGGTCCGCGGTCCGCAATCTTGGCGACTTTGTGTTCGCGACGAACACAAAGTCGCCAAGAATAACTTCACTCCTGTTCATTTCGCCGGCGTCGATGGCGTGTCGGTGGCGCGGCGCACGCCGCGTACGGCATCCTAGGAGGCTAGGTGACATACTCCTCACCGCAAGGGGACAGCCGCATGACGATCAACCCCGGCGCCGCCGAGTTCCCGCACCGGCAGATCGCCACCCAGATCCGCGCCCAGGTGCGGCGCGGCGACTGGGCGCCCGGCGAGCGCCTGCCCGCCATCCCGACGATCGCGCAGAACTACGGCGTGGCGAAGCAGACGGTGCAGCGCGCCATCGACCAGCTCCGCGTCGAGGGCCTATTGATCACCAAGCCGGGCTCGGGCACGTACGTGCGCGGCACCCGCCGGCGGCTCAACCGGCTCGCCCGCGGCCGGTACGGCAGCCACCGCGGCTACCACTCGGACCTCGCGGCGCGCTACCGGCAGTACCTCGCCGAGGTCGGCCGGGCGCCCGCGCCGGCGGAGGTCGCGGACGCCTTCGGGGTGGG